>NZ_JACARU010000002.1:0-46457 GCF_013386425.1 Cedecea sp. P7760
ATAGATAACCGCACGAATTAATAAAAATCCCTCAGAAATCGGACTTAATAAGCGTTAATATGCCCGCGCTTATAATAAATACGGTTACTAAGGATCCACATGAAAGCAAATTTGCGCGCTTTACCATTACTGATTGGGGCCGGCCTGCTTGCAGGTATGGCGTCTTTCGCCGCTAACGCGGAAATCACCGTCCTGAAGCAGGACCCGCAGGCCGGTAACCCGCTGAGCCGCCTCAACTTCACCGTGGGCGGCAGTATTCGTCCGCAGTTTAATATGATGTCCGGCGACGGCGATAAAGGCTCTTACAAACGTAACGGCTTTGACGGCGGCACCCGTTTCCGCTTTGCGGCTGATTATTATCTGTTCGATGATATTAGCTGGATAAGCTATTACGAGCTGGGCGTGAATATTCCGGCGGTATTTGAGTGGGACAACCACTATGCAGACGGCGCGAACAATACTACTCGCCGTATGCTGTACACCGGCCTGAAAAGCAAAACCTGGGGTCAGCTGACCTACGGCCAGCAGAACAGCGTTTACTATGACGTGGTTGGCGCCAAAACCGATATCTGGGACTACGACATGATCGGTCAGGCTCCGGGTAACGGCATCAACGGCGACTACGACGGCTCTTACCGTTCCCGTAACATGCTGAAGTATAAAAACACCTTCGGCGATGCGGACGTTTACGCTTCTTACCTGTTTGAAGATAACGACATCCGTGCCACCACCGGCATGCGCTACAAGCGTAAAGGCGGCGGCTCTCTGGGCGTGGATTACCACATCACCAAAGACCTGACCTGGGGCACCGCATGGAACTACACCCGTGCCGATATGCGTAACCCTAACGACGGCGATAGCAAGTCTTACAACCAGAACATCTACGGAACCGCGCTGAGCTGGAAACCGGACAACTGGACGTTCAGCTTCGGCGGCGGCTGGTACCAGAACTTCCTGACCACCAAGCTGAAAGACGTCAACAACTACTTCTCCGGCGACGCGTGGGGCATCGAATACTTTGCCGGTTACACCATCCCGGTGGGTCAGTACGCGCTGAAATCCGTACAGCCATACTTCATGGGTGACCGTCTGCAATACGTGACCGGCCGCAGCTACCAGCGCATCGACAACGGTGTGGGCGTGAGCTTCAAGCTGGATTACGGCTTCCAGGTGGACTACGAGCACGTCTTCACCTCCAGCACCGACAACCTGGGCGACATGAACCTGGTTCGTCTGCGCTACGATTTCTAATCGTGCCTCTGGCGGGTGGCAGCACTGCTGCCCGCCTCATTTAGCGTTTCCTGCCTTATTTTTTTACCTATTCAGAAACGGGTATGCATGTTCTGGCATTGAAGGCCTTGCGCCACTGTGTGGGCGTGGTTTTAAATCGCAGCCGGAAGTGATGCCGGAGCGTTTCCGCTGAGCCAAATCCAGACTGTTCTGCAACCTGATCAATGCTGAGTCTCTCGCTTTCCAGCAGTGCACAAGCCTTTTCCAGCCGGAGGCTGAGCATCCACTCACCCGGCGTGGTCCCGGTGGCATCTTTGAACCTGCGGATAAAGGTCCGGCGGCTCATGCCCGTTTGCCTGGCTAGCTGCTCAATCACCATGGGCGTATTGAGATGATGACGCAGATCGTCCAGCAAGGGCGCCAGGCTTTTGCTGCGGCGTTTAGGGACGGGCTGCTGGACCCACTGTGCCTGGCTGCCTTCCCGTAGCGGGGGCGTAATCATGCGTCGTGCAGTCCGGTTGGCGATTTCAATCCCGTAATCACGGCGGATAAGATGCAGGCAAAGATCGACTCCGGCGGCGCCGCCTGCGGAGGTGATCAGACTGCCCTCATCGACATAGATCATGCTGTGTTCCACCTGCACCGCAGGGAACCTGTTCGCGAGGATCTCCGTGCTGTTCCAGTGGGCGGTGGCCCGCTTGCCGTCCAGTAATCCTGTTTCGCAGAGAATAAAGCTGCCAGCGCAAATCGACACTATGCGGGAACCCTTTTGATGGGCGCGTTGTAAGGCGGCAATCAGCGGCTCCGGGGCCGGTTCAAAAACATTTCGCCAGCCGGGAATGACAATTGTCCCGGCATCCTCGAGCAGCTCCAGTCCTCCGTCCACGACTAAACGTACGCCGCCCTGGGCGTCAAAGACGCCCTTTTCTAACGACGCGACGCGCAAATCATAGAGAGGCTGCCCAAGCACTTCATCCACGCGACCAAAAGCTTCGACGGCAATCCCGAACTCAAAGGTGCAGAGACACTGATAGGCCAGCACAACCAGCCGTCGATTTTTCGGTGTAAAAGCGCGGTCTTGATCTGAATAGGTGACTGGCATGGTCGTTCTGTCTCTAAAAATGGCACGATCTTGACGATAACTGACCTGGGCGTCGATTTCTACTCCACCCCGAATCTTTCATGCTGGCACCTTCTTAACGTTTTGCAGGAAATCAGTATGAAAAACCTATTAGCGCTGATGGCGGTCTGTTTGGCCGCGTTAATGTCGGGCCTGGAAATATCCAGCGTCCCGGTTATTTTGCCGGTGCTGGAAAAGCAGATGCAGGCCAATTTTCGCGAACTGCAGTGGATTATGAACGCTTATACCCTCTCCTGTACGGCGGTGCTGATGGCCACGGGAACATTGGCAGATAAATATGGCCGCAAGCGTATTTTTATTATCAGCATTATTGGGTTTGGCCTGACGTCGGTTCTCTGTGGCCTGGCCCGGACGCCGGAATGGCTTATTGTAGGGCGTTTTTTGCAGGGACTGAGCGGCGGGGCGATGTTAACCAGCCTGATTGCCATCCTGTCGGTCCAGTTTCCGGAGGGAAAAGCGCGCAGCAGGGCGTTTTCCGCCTGGGGGATCACATTTGGTTTTGGGCTGGGCTTTGGCCCCATCATTGGCGGTGTGCTGGAGGCGTGGTTTAGCTGGCAATGGGTATTTCTGGTCCACGGCATTATTGCGCTGCTCACCCTGGCTCTGACCCTGAAAAATGTTATCGAGTCGCGGGAAAACACCACGAAACCGCTGGATGTCGCGGGCCTGGTGACGTTGAGCATAGGAGTGGTGGGGGCGACCTGGCTCATCACTCAGGGCGGGAATATCGGGTGGACCAGCCGTGAAGCCCAGTTAACCTTGCTGGGCACTTTTATCAGCCTGGGGCTGTTCGTCATAATTGAGCTACGCCACCCGCATCCTATGTTTGATTTCTCAGTCTTTCGGATCAGACCTTTCTCCGGTGCGCTGATGGGGTCCGTGGGGATGAATTTCAGCTTCTGGCCGCTGATGATTTATCTGCCGGTTTATTACCAGATAGGGAAGGGCTACAGCATTATGGAGACTGGTATGGCGCTGCTGGCCTACACCCTGCCCACATTGTTAATGCCGCCAGTCGGAGAGAAGCTTGTGCTGCGCTTTGGTGCCGCGCGCCTCATCCCGCTGGGGCTGCTTACTATCGGCCTGGGATTTGTCCTGATGAGACTAGCCGTCATCTATCAGGTCAGTTTGCTACCCGGCGCGATACTTTCGGGGATGGCGCTGGGGTTAATCAATACCCCGGTCACCAACACCACCACGAGTTCCGTCGCCGCTAACCGCGTGGGCATGGCTTCCGGGATTGATATCAGTTCGCGCTTAATTACCCTCGCCATCAATATTGCCTTAATGGGGAGTCTCCTGGTGGCGGGGATAGCCGAAAGTTTACAGAGCCATATCGACAGCGTGAGCGAAAGGTATGCCCTGGCAGAACAAATAGCTGGCGGGACCAGAGGCTCGCTCAGTAGCGATCTCATTATTCAGGCGCTGAATGCCGGTTTTTCTGGCGTGCTGGCCTACGGCGCAGTAGGGGTGGGCTGTTTGTCGCTGGCGAGTTATTTGCTGTTCAATTTTAAAACAAACGTTAAGCGCAAACGGGCGGCATCCTGCACTGATTAAGTTCATCCCAGGCAAAGCGGGTTTTCCGCTTTGCTTTTTTGTTATTCGCAAAAGCCCGTTTTATGCCCGCCGCGCCTTCTCCCGCGCGCAAGATGAAATATTTTCAATTACCCCTGTTAGCGGAATGTGCCATCTTATTCTGTCCAGTTGGATCAACGACTTAGTAAGCGGCCCGTGAAAGAGGCTCGCCTCAGGACACCACACATCATTCTGTAAGGGAGAATACCCATGGGAAATCGTTTCGGCTGGCGCGTGGCGACCGGCGCTTTACTTCTGGCCAGCGGCCTGCAGTTTGCTCAGGCCAACAGCGACCCGCACACCATCGTCTTCGGCGTGGCGCCGGGGCCTTACGGCGACATGGTCAAACAGGCCATCGCCCCGTCGTTAAAAGAGAAAGGCTATAAAGTCGTGGTGCGCGAGTTCAGCGACTACGTGCAGCCAAACATGGCGCTGGCGAACGGCAGCATCGACGCCAACCTGTTCCAGCACTCGCTGTACTTCGACAAATTCACCGCCGACAAAAACCTCAAGCTGGCGAAGCTGATCGCCGTGCCAACCGCCGGGATGGGCATTTACTCCCATAAAGTCAAAAGCCTGGACGAGCTGAAGAAAGGCGACATTGTCACCCTGTCTAACGACCCGACCAACCTCGCCCGTGGGCTGCGCTTCCTGCAGTCGATGGAGCTTATCACCATCAAAGAGAACATTGACCCGACCAAAGCCTCTGAGCGCGACATCGCCACCAACCCGAAAGGCCTGGTGTTTAAATCTCTGGAAGCCGCGCAGCTGCCTCGCACGCTGGACAGCGCCAGCGCCGCGCTGGTCAACGGTAACTTTGCCATTGCCGCCGGGCTAAAACTCTCTTCCGCGCTCAAACAGGAACACCTGGACGAGAACCTCAAAAACATCATCGCGGTGCGTGCCGAAGATGCGGATAAACCGTTCGCCAAAGACATCGTGGAGACCGTGAAGTCCCCGGCCTACGAAAAAGCGATCGACGATCCGCAGAATATTTTCAACGCCTTCCAGAAACCGGACTGGATGGTTGCCGCCGATAAAAAGTAACCAGAGCAAAGCGGGCAGGCGGGATGCCTGCTCTTTATCGCTGATTTGAGGTTGTCATGATTAAGATTGAAAAGGTCTGCGTGGACTTCCCCACGGGCCGGAACCAGACCAGCCGGGCGGTGAACGATGTTTCGCTGCACATTGGGGCCGGTGAGATTTTTGGCATTGTTGGCACCAGCGGTGCCGGGAAAAGTACCTTATTACGCACTCTGAACGCGCTCCAGCGCCCAAGTGAGGGTAGCGTAAAAATCGGTGGAACCGAGATCACCGCGCTGCAGGGCGCCGAGCTACGTAAAGCGCGCCAGCGCATCGGCATGATTTTCCAGCACTTCAATTTGATGCACACCCGGACTGTCAGACAGAACGTGGCTTTCAGCCTCAAAGCTGCGGGCTGGGAACGCAGTAAAATCGGCCCACGCGTGGATGAAATTCTTGAGCTGGTGGGCCTGGCCGACAAAGCCAACCGCTACCCGGTGCAGCTGAGCGGCGGGCAGAAACAGCGCGTGGGCATTGCGCGAGCCATCGCTAACCATCCGGATGTTTTGCTCTGTGATGAACCGACTTCTGCTCTGGATCTTGAAACTTCAGCCACCATTCTGGCGCTGCTGAAAAAGATCAACCAGCAGATGGGGATCACCATCGTGCTGATCACCCACGAGATGAACGTGATCAAAACGATTTGCGACCGCGTGGCGGTGATGTCCGGCGGCGAAGTGGTGGAATCCGGAGAGGTGTTCGATATCTTCGCGCATCCGCAGCATGAATTTACCCGCCAGCTGGTGTCCCACACGCTGAACCTCACGCTGCCGGTGCGCCTGCTGGACAACATGCGCGGCGCGCTGCTGAAAATCATGTTCGTTGGCGACTCGGCCGAACAGCCGGTGCTCTCCTTCGCGGCGGTGAAGTTCGGGGTCGGCGTGAACATCCTGCACGGCAAAATCGAGTACATCAGCGACCGGGCGCTGGGCATTCTGGTGGTGGCGATTACCGCCCCCGGCAACCCGGCTGCGGTGGGCGATGCCATCGATCATATTCGGAAAAATACGGCCTGTGTGGAGGTGCTGAATGGATGATTTAGTCGCGGACCTGACGATTGCCTTTGGCGAAACCTTCCAGATGCTGGGCATTTCCACGCTGCTGGCGATTATCGGCGGCCTGCCGCTGGGCTTTTTGATCTTCGTTACCGACCGGAATTTGTTCTGGCAGAACCGCGCGCTGAACATCTTCAGCTCGGTGGTGGTTAACATCGTGCGCTCGGTGCCGTTCGTCATTCTGCTGGTGCTGTTGTTGCCGCTGACGCAGTTCCTGCTCGGCAACACCATCGGGCCGATTGCGGCTTCCGTGCCGCTGTCGGTGGCGGCAATTGCGTTTTATGCCCGCCTGGTGGACGGCGCGCTGCGGGAAGTGGACAAAGGCATTATTGAAGCCGCGGAGGCCTTTGGCGCCAGCCCGATGCGCATCATCTGCACCGTGCTGTTGCCGGAAGCCAGCGCCGGTTTGCTGCGTGGGTTAACGATAACCCTGGTCAGCCTGATCGGTTACTCGGCGATGGCGGGGATTGTCGGCGGCGGCGGCGTGGGCGACCTCGCGATCCGCTTCGGCTATTACCGCTACGAAACCCAGGTCATGGTGGTCACGGTTGTGGCGCTGATTGTGCTGGTGCAGATCGTGCAAATGTTTGGCGACTATCTCGCCAAACGCGCGGATAAGCGCGACAGGCATTAATCTTCTTTCTGGCCGGGCGTCTGTTCGGCCTGTTTTCTTCCTGATAAGCCCCCAATCTGCAATTCCCCCAAGCGTTTCATTATTCCTGCGAGCCGCCTCGAAGTTTGCCAATCTGCCTGGTTTTTCATCTGGGTTACTGTGCAACCATCCAGTATGATCGGAGGGATGAGCAAGAGATAAACCCGGTCAAAGCCGGAAAAAGAAGCGCCCCCGAATGGTGGTGGAACACCAGACGAGGGCTGACCACAACCGTTATACGAGGTAACAGCTATGGCTAACGCTGATAGTAACACACAGGCTCGCCCTGAAATCACCCCACACGACCCGGCATTTGCGGGCGATATCGCAACCCTGCTAGAAAAGCCGCAGGGCGCAGCGATGGATCTCTTCCAGGTGCTGGATATCTGCGAGCAGTACGCCGAACATTTACTTGAAAACAAAAATCAAACGGAACGCATGGCGCTCTGCGGCCGCCTGCTCGCCGGGCTGGAAGTCTTAAAAAGCACGCTCAAAGCCCCGCTGCCGGACCACCTGATAGAGAAGCTGACGCTCAAAGAGAGCGAAGCCCGCATCTGCTATAACCCGCTAGCCACCGACTCCGAACCGCTCCGCGAATACTGCACGGCATTAACCATCGTCCTGCTGAATCAGCAAGAGTCCCCCGAGCAAAGGCAGCAGATGACCGGGCTGCTGTATGAGCTGATCACCGTGCTGGCGGAAGATTTGAAAGCCCCGAGGTTTGTTCGCGCGTTGGATGGTGGTTTGGAGATGATTCCGGGCGGGGTTTTGAATTTGGTTCATTGATTTAAAGTTGGTATTAAATTGCCGCCTTCCCCCTGGTGGGGGGAGGGCTGTTTTGAGCGAAAAGCGGAAGTTCGGAATTAATATTTAAATCAGAGTGTCTTGAGTTATAGGGAGTAGATCACTTTAACTGGCTCTAAGGTTAATCAATATTTCAGTTTTACCTGCACATTGCAAAAATAGATATTTAATTCAATGAGTTATGTGGCGAGTTAGGCTATTTTATCTTTACCTGTCTTTTCTGTTGTATCTCCTATCTTCAGTTTGTACATTCATGCAGACAAACTAAGGAGAATTGCCATGATTTACACTGAACGCCTTGAATTGATCCATAAAAGTGGTGATGTGCTTTACCCTGTAAAGGTAACCAGAAAATCATCGGGAAAAACCGCATTCCACCTTGTACCATTCGGCCTGGATAAGACTGATGACCTCGTCGAGGTGGAGGACTATTCAGAAGCAATTCGTTTGGTGATTGATGAACATCATTCCATTCGCTGCAGCACGCTTACAGCCACTATTACGGACAAAAAGGGCAAGCGGATTAAGCGAACAGGTATATACAATATCAATGGTATTAGCATAAAAAAATACAACGTCAGATAATGGCCCAAAGCCGCCTGTAATGAACTGCGTACCAGATATCGACAGGCAGATTTTAGCGAGGAGCAGACCATGTTAGTGCACGGGGAGTTGGTCAATACTTATCTATATGAGCTTGAACGAAGGGGGGCAGACAACTGTTTATGACACTTCATCCTATGCTGTTAAAATAGCATTTATCCTCGTTATGAGATGCTTAATGACGATCAACACTGATAAGGAGTTCAGATGTCTATTTGGCAGCCAAAGAACCATGAAAATAGCCTTAAATTGCTACTGAAAAATGTTCCTGATTGTAATTGGGCACCTTGTATCGAGATGGCGGTAGGTGGTTTAACCGAAGTCGCTTTTTCACGCAATTATAACCACTTGCTCCTGATAATTTCCTCTTCCGGAAGAGGGGTGCTTGATTGCCTGAGTGGCGAAGTTATTGCCAGAGATTATGAAGAGTATGGAAACTGGTACGACTCAGTTGGCCTTACATGTGAAGGTATAGGACCACTGAGTGGTGAGATTCTTTCCATTGCTGGTCTGTGTGGTGGTGGCTTACCAATGTATAATCGGTATGATGAGGCACTAGAGCGAGTATCCCCAGAGTGGCCTTTGGAAATGTTAATCTGGTGTCCACCGGGTAAGAGTGCATTAATTGCCTCCCATAGAGAAGGGTGTCTCAGGCTTGCAAATGATTACTTTCGCTGTGTTGGTTTCTCATGGGATGGTGAGTTAATTATATCGGCAACAAGCAGTGATATTACGGTCTGGAAAAGGCAGGGTTGATTAATCTGGTTGCTACATAATGCTATACATCAAAGCAGAGCATGTTTTACAATTCCTGGTGCCACAGCGGTTCAAAATGACTCACGATAATCTGCAAACAGTTTAGGCTATAAACAAGGTGGGTATAGATTAATTTAGAAATCAAAAAACCTTTGAAATATGAATTATTGTCAAATGAAGTGAGCGGTGTTTTCTATATTTAAGATGAAATATAGAATTTAAGATGTATTAGGGTGGTATAAAACATGCCCGATTGTTTGCTACACAATAGGCATCGCAACGTCCGCTTCTGGCACTAAGCAGACAGAAATAATTACCCCAATTCCCCCACCCACCACCAGCCCCCAAATCTCACAGTTGCCCTTTCTCAAGCGATTGGCTAGTATCGGGCCAGCTTCTCGTAAGTCGTAAACGTTAACGTTATCCAACGTACATATTCTCCCCTGCATTCGGGGTAATTGTACTTGGGTAATATCATGGCACTTTTTACATCCCCCGTTATTGCGTACCGCGAGCCCCACGTTCTGGGCTTTATCCTCTATTTCATTGTCGGCCTGGTCGACGGCGCGATTGTGCCGTTTTTCCCGCTGTGGGCGCAGCAGTCTGCCGCTATCCCGGTGGAGTTTATTGGCCTGCTGTTCGGCTGCTATGCCGGGGGCGAACTGCTGGCCGCGCCGTTTATCGGCGGCATTGCCGATCGCGTGGGCAGAAGGCCCGTTTTGATTATTTCGGCGACCGGCGTCGGGGCGGGCTTTATCGCGCTGTTTTTTGCGCATGGCGTCTTTGCCGCCGCCGCAGTGTTGATCGTTATCGGCCTGTTTGAGTCGGTGCTGCATCCGACCATTTACACCATTGTGGCGGACGCCACGCCCGAGGCGGAGCATCGCCGCCAGTTCAGCATCATGCGCGTTTGTTCCGGCGCGGGCGCGATTGCCGGGCCGCTGCTGGGCACGGTGCTGGTGCAGGAGGGGCTGGGTTACGTTTTTCTGGCCGGAGGTTCGGTGATGGTTGCGGGCGGTCTGATGCTGGCGATTTGCCTGTCGGAAACGCGTTCGTTAGCCGCTGATGCGGAAGATGAGGGCGATGAAGAAGGGTTTAGCGCGCTGCTGCCCGCGTTCCGGGATAGTCGCCTGGCCGTGCTGCTAATGTGGGTGCTGCTGTTGGGCGTGGCCGGGAGCTGGGTGGAGGCCGTCATGCCGCTGTATGCCAGCAATCAGATGGGAATGAGTGCCGCCAGTATCGGCTATCTGTTCGCGTTTGGCGCGGGGATTAACACGGTCGGTCAGCTCGCCTTAACGAAGCTGTTTGCCCGACGCTCGCCGTTGTTTATCACCCTCAGCGCAGGCTCCTCGCTTATCACCGCCTTTGTTTTGCTGCTGGCTTATCCTCACGTCGTGACGCTGGTAATGGCGGTCTGCCTCTATTCGCTGTCCCAGATGATGACCGGCCCGCTGATCCCGACGGCGGTGAACAAGTTAGCCCCGGCGCGGTTACGCGCGACATATATGGCCGCGCTTTCGGTGGTGAGCGATTTGCAGGGATCGGTGGGGCCGGCTACCGGCACGGCACTGTTCGCGCTTTCGTTTACGCTGCCGTGGGCGGTGGGCATTCCTCTGGTCTTGCTGGCGGTAACCGGGTTGGGGCTTGCGCTCTCGGCAGGGGATAAATCGGCTAACCGTTAATGCTGCGTAGCCAGGACTCGACCTGCTGGTAATCCCCCCGGAAGACAATCTGGTCGGCCTTCTGGCTGAGCTGATAGCGGTACATCGGGTCGTAATACTCTTTCAGCAGCGGCGACAGCCAGGCCAGATGGCCTTCGCAGGAGCCGGTTTTCCGCTGGGTGAGCAGCGCCTCGTCCAGCCTGGCGGTGAACTGCTGGAAGCGTTCCATGCCCAGGCGGCGGCGGATGGCGAACAGGCCGTGGTGCAGATATTCGGCGTAATCGCGCCACGCGCTTTCTTCATCGCTGACGGATAAAAATGCCTCGATCATCTGCTCGAAGTATTCGTTTTTGAGGCGCTCCAGCCGCAGTTCGAACGGATCGTCGATCGCCACAATGCGCGAGCGCAGCATCTGTTCCCTGAAGGCTTCGGGGATATGGCGGGAGCCAATCATCCGGCCTTCATCTTCCACAACCAGCGTTTTGGGCCCGGTCGGGCTGATTTTGAGCAGGGTGACGGCGAGGTTGTTTTCGAAGCTGGCCTGAGAAGGCTGCGCCACAATCGTGCGGCCAAACGACGAGCCGCGATGGTGCGCCAGGCCTTCAAGGTCAACGCCCGTCGGCTGCGAGCGGATAAGGATGGTTTTGCCGCAGCCGGTGTTGCCGCTGACGATAATCATCGGCCACTGCGAACGGGTGTCGATTACCTGCATGGCATGCTGGCGCAGGGCTTTGTAGCCGCCGGTGACCAGCGGGTATTCGAGGCCGTTTTCCCGTAGCCAGTGCTGTACGATGTGGCTACGCATCCCGCCCCGGGCGCAGCATAAATAGCCTTCAGGCTGCCGGCGGCAGCTCTCCAGCCAGCGTTCGACCCGGCTGGCTTTTCGCTCGCCGCTGACCAGCCGGTGCCCCAGTTCGACGGCGGCCTGCTGGCCCTGCTGCTTATAGCATGTCCCGACCTGCGCGCGTTCATCGTCGAGCATCAGCGGTAAGTTATGGGCAGCGGGCATCGCTCCCTGAGCGAACTCTACCGGGGCGCGAACGTCTATCAGCGGAATGTCGTTGAGCAGCAGGCGGTCGTAGTCCTGCGCGTTAGGGCGTTTTTCCATGGCATAACCTTAGTCTGAAGCGGCGTAACGTGGGGGATTGTGCGCTTCTGGTCGGGCAAAGGAAAGGGAAAGGGGGAAATTGGTCTGACCCTCTAAAAACAAAAGGAGGGTCAGACGCGACGCGGTTTTACTTCACCAGCTTGCTCTGCGCCCAGGCAATACCGCTGGCGTATTCCACCGGCAGCAGGGGAACCAGGGCTTCCAGCGAGGCGCTCAGGCGGCCGGTATCGCTGTCGTTCAGGTTGAGATGACCGACTTTGCGGCCCGGACGAACTTCTTTGTCGTACCAGTGCAGGTGCACCAGCGGCAGCTTCAGCCAGGCATAGTTCAGGTCGGTGC
This sequence comes from Cedecea sp. P7760, assembly GCF_013386425.1. Taxonomy (NCBI): domain Bacteria; kingdom Pseudomonadati; phylum Pseudomonadota; class Gammaproteobacteria; order Enterobacterales; family Enterobacteriaceae; genus Cedecea; species Cedecea sp. P7760. The sequence continues at coordinate 12,008 of NZ_JACARU010000002.1, forward strand.
CGATCAGGTTCACCATCACCGACGGCGCATTCACCACAGGCTGCGGCAGCGGTAAATCCACGATGGCGCGCAGGTGCAGTTCGAACTGGTTGATGGAGGCGCCATTTTGCGTCCAGTGCCCGCTGTTGTGCACGCGCGGAGCCAGCTCGTTGATCAGCAGGCCGGCTGGCGTGACGAAGCACTCCATCGCCATCACGCCGACGTAGCCCAGCTCGTGCATGATGGCGGTGAGCATGGTTTCGGCCTGGCGCTGCTGTTCGGCATTGGCCTGCGGGAAGGCAACGCTGGTGCGCAGAATGCCGTCCTGATGCAGGTTGTGGGTCAGCGGATAGAACACCGTGCTGCCGTCATGGCCGCGCGCGCCCACCAGAGAAACTTCGCCGGAGAAGTTAATGCCCTGCTCGACGATGCATTCGCCGTAGCACTCTTCCGGCAGCTGGTCGGTTTCGTCGGCACGTAAGCGCCACTGGCCCCGGCCGTCATAGCCGCCGACGCGGCGCTTCACTATCGCCAGAGAGCCGAGCTGGCTGAACACGGCCTGCCATTCGTGGCTGCCGGAGAGCAATTGCCACGGCGCGGTGGCCAGGCCGAGCTTATCGAACAGCTGCTTTTGCGTCAGGCGGTCGGCGATGATCGGGAAGATATCGCGGTTAACGAAGGCGTTGTGACGCGCCAGTTCGCGGGTCAGCGCGGTTTCCGGCCAGCGCTCAATCTCGGCGGTGATCACGCTTTGAGCGAACGGCACGGCTTCCGGCTCGGCGTCCAGCCCGACAGGGTAAACGGCGATGCCCAGCGGCTCACCGGCCTGGCGGAGCATGCGCCCCAGTTGGCCGTTACCTAAGACACAGACGCGCTTCATGCTTCGCTCCGTGGGTCCGGGTTGTCCAGCACTTCGTCGGTCTGGGTCTGACGCCAGGTTGCCAGGCGCTGGCTCAGGTCTGCGTCATGCAGGGCCAGAATCTGCGCGGCCAGCAGGGCGGCGTTGGCGGCCCCGGCTTTACCGATGGCCAGCGTTCCGACCGGAATGCCGCGCGGCATCTGGACGATAGAATAAAGGCTGTCCACGCCGCTAAGGGCGGCGCTTTGGACCGGCACACCCAGCACCGGGACCAGGGTTTTTGCGGCCAGCATGCCCGGCAGATGAGCAGCGCCACCGGCTCCGGCAATGATCACCTGGTAGCCATTGGCTTCGGCCTGTTCGGCAAAGCTGAACAGTTTATCCGGCGTGCGGTGGGCGGAGACGACTTCGACATGGTGAGGGACATTCAGGGCGGTAAGGATTTCAGCGGCGAACTGCATGGTGGCCCAGTCACTTTTGGAACCCATAACAATGGCGATACGCGCCGGGGTGTGCTCAGAAGACATGCGTCTCAAAACTCCTGTGGGTGTGCAGACATCATCGGGCGTCGGGCGCCCGCTCAGAAGGGCTCAGAGAATAGCACGAACTTCGGGCAAGGAAAACGGTTGCGTGGTTAGCAAATCGGCAAAAAAGCGGGCTTTGTTATCAGAAAGGAAAGTGGATCAGCTCGACGTTTTCCGCCGTCACTTTGATCATCGACCCTGCTTCATGCCATGCGCCTAATACGCAGCGGAAAGCGGGTTGCCCGTTGGCGGTTAGCTCATGGATTGCCGGGCGGTGAGTGTGCCCGTGAATCAGCCATTGAACATTGTGGCGGGTGAGGGTGTCGACCACGGCCTGCGGATTAACGTCCATGATGGCCATAGACTTGCTGCTGTTGGCGGCCTTGCTACCGGCGCGCATCCGGGCGGCAATGCGTTTGCGTATAAACAGAGGGAAGGCAAGAAACAGCGCCTGAAGCCACGGCTGGTGAACCTTGCGGCGAAACGCCTGATAGCCTTCGTCGTCGGTACACAGCGTGTCGCCGTGCATGATCAGCACTTTGCGGCCATACAGGTCGAGCAGCTTTTCTTCGGGTAGCAGCGTCATACCGCTGGCTCTGGCAAAGCGTTTGCCGAGCAGGAAGTCGCGGTTGCCGTGAATGAAGTAGCAGGGCACGCCTGAATCAACCAGCGCTTTGATCGCGGTGGCGATTTGCTGGTGCAGCGGTTCCGGGTCGTCATCGCCAATCCACGCTTCGAACAGGTCACCGAGGATGTAAAGCGCATCCGCCTGGCGGGCTTCACCGGCCAAAAAACGCAGAAAACCGGCGGTGATCGCCGGTTCTTCTGAGCAGAGGTGTAAATCTGCAATAAACAGCGTCGACATTATTCGCTTACGGTTACGCTTTCGATAATAACGTCTTCTTTCGGTACATCCTGGTGCATACCGCTGCGGCCGGTGGAAACGCCTTTGATTTTCTCAACCACGTCCATACCTTCAACCACTTCTGCGAACACGCAGTAGCCCCATCCCTGCAGGCTTTCGCCGCTGAAGTTCAGGAAGTCGTTGTCGGCCACGTTGATGAAGAACTGTGCGGTGGCAGAGTGCGGAGCCTGGGTACGAGCCATTGCCAGCGTACCACGGGTGTTTTTCAGGCCGTTATTCGCTTCGTTCTGAATGGTGTCTTTAGTCGCTTTCTGCTTCATACCCGGTTCGAAACCGCCGCCCTGGATCATAAAGCCGTTGATCACACGGTGGAAAATGGTGTTGTTGTAGAAGCCTTCGCGGCAGTAGTCCAGGAAGTTTTTAACGGTAACAGGCGCTTTATCATCAAAAGTTTTGATGACGATATCGCCGTGATTAGTGTGAAAAGTAACCATGCTTGCATCCTATGAGTGTCAGAGAGTACGGCGGCAAACGGTGCCGTCGTACCAGCACGCTGTTATAGCATAACGCTACATCATAGTCAGTAATGCAAAGCAGACTGCCGCCGGGGAAAATTATCGGGTAAGATACCAGGGAGTATTCTTCCACACGCTTACATGGAATCCCCTGATGTTAAAAATATTTAATACCCTGACTCGCCAAAAAGAGGAATTCAAACCTATTCATGCCGGAAAGGTAGGCATGTACGTGTGTGGTATCACCGTTTACGATCTCTGTCACATCGGCCATGGCCGTACTTTTGTTGCGTTTGACGTGGTGGCGCGCTATCTGCGTTCCCTGGGCTATGAGCTGAACTACGTGCGTAACATCACCGACATTGACGATAAAATCATTAAGCGTGCCCATGAAAATGGCGAAGATTTTGTGGCGCTGGTCGATCGCATGGTCGTGGAAATGCACAAAGATTTCGACGCGCTGAACATTTCACGCCCGAACAGCGAGCCGCGTGCGACCCAACATATCCCGGAAATCATCGAAATTGTTGAACAGCTGCTGGCCCGCGATCACGCCTATGTGGCTGAGAACGGCGACGTGATGTTCTCGGTGGTCACCGACCCGAATTACGGCCTGTTGTCTCGCCAGGATCTGGATCAGCTCCAGGCCGGGGCGCGCGTTGACGTGGTTGACGTGAAGCGCAACCCGATGGACTTCGTGCTGTGGAAAATGTCCAAGCCGGGCGAACCAGCATGGACTTCTCCGTGGGGCGAAGGCCGCCCGGGCTGGCATATCGAATGTTCCGCCATGAACTGCAAAGAGCTGGGCAACCACTTTGACATTCACGGTGGCGGCTCCGATCTGATGTTCCCGCACCACGAGAACGAAATCGCGCAGTCTACCTGTGCCCACGACGGCGAGTACGTCAACACCTGGATGCACTCCGGGATGGTGATGGTTGACCGTGAGAAGATGTCCAAATCGCTGGGCAACTTCTTCACCGTGCGTGACGTGCTGAAGTATTACGACGCGGAAACCGTGCGTTACTTCCTGATGTCCGGCCACTACCGCAGCCAGCTCAACTACAGCGAAGAGAACCTGAAACAGGCTCGCTCGGCGCTGGAGCGTCTTTACACCTCGCTGCGCGGGACGGACAGCAGCGTGGCGCCAGCCGGGGGAGAAGCCTTCGAAGCCCGCTTCCGCGAAGCGATGGACGACGACTTCAACACCCCTGAAGCCTATTCCGTGCTGTTTGATATGGCCCGTGAAGTGAACCGCCTGAAAACGGAAGATCTTGCGGCGGCCAACGGACTGGCGGCGGCGCTGCGTAAGCTCTCCGCAATTCTGGGCCTGCTGGAGCAGGATCCGGAGCAGTTCCTGCAGGGCGGCGCGCAGGCGGACGACGGCGAAGTGGCGGAGATCGAAGCGCTGATCAAGCAGCGTAACGATGCACGTCAGTCGAAAGACTGGGCGCTGGCGGACCAGGCGCGCGATCGTCTGAACGAGATGGGCATTGTGCTGGAAGACGGCGCGGCCGGAACGACCTGGCGTCGTAAGTAAGATTCAGAACGTGAAAAAGCGGCTCAATGAGCCGCTTTTTTTATGGCTGGCCGCTGTGGCGCGGCCTTATTGGCAGGTGCTTTATTCTGGGGCTGAGGTGCGAATCAGGTAATCAAACGCGCTCAGGGAAGCTTTCGCGCCTTCGCCGGTGGCGATGATGATCTGTTTGTAAGGCACGGTGGTGCAGTCGCCCGCGGCAAACACGCCTTTTACGGTGGTTTCGCATTTCGCGTCGATGATGATTTCACCCATGCGGTTGCGCTCCACGCTGCCTTCCAGCCAGGTGGTGTTCGGCAGCAGGCCGATTTGCACGAAGATGCCGGCCAGGGCAACGTCATGCACGCTTTCGGTCACGCGGTCTTTATACTGCAGGCCGGTCACTTTGCTGCCGTCGCCTTTCACTTCCAGCGTCTGGGCGTTCAGCACGATGTCGACGTTTTTCAGGCTGCGCACTTTGTTTTGCAGAACCTGGTCGGCCTTCATTTCTGGGGCAAATTCCAGCAGGGTGACGTGCTCGACGATGCCCGCCAGGTCAATGGCCGCTTCCACGCCGGAGTTCCCGCCGCCGATCACCGCCACGCGCTTGCCTTTAAACAGCGGGCCGTCGCAGTGCGGGCAGTAGGTCACGCCTTTGGTGCGGTACTGATCTTCGCCCGGCACGTTCATGTTGCGCCATTTGGCGCCGGTGGCCACGATAATACTGCGCGCTTTCAGGGTTGCGCCGGACGCGGTTTGAATCTGATGCAGGCCGCCTTCGGTTTTGGCCGGGATCAGCTTGCTGGCGCTTTGGGTGTCGATCACGTCTACGTCGTAGTCGTCCACGTGGGCTTTCAGCGCGCCCGCCAGCTTCTGGCCTTCGGTTTTTGGTACGGAAATGTAGTTTTCGATATCTACGGTATCCAGCACCTGGCCGCCGAAGCGTTCGCCCATCAGGCCGGTACGGATGCCCTTACGCGCCGCATACACCGCCGCCGCCGCGCCCGCAGGGCCGCTGCCGACGATCAGCACGTCATAAGCTTCACGCTGGTTCAGCGCTTGTGCCGCACGTTTTTCTGCGCCGGTGTCAATTTTGCCCACGATTTCAGCCAACGTCATGCGGCCCTGGCCAAACTCTTTGCCGTTAAGATATACGGCAGGCACGCCCATCACGTTGCGTGCCTGAATTTCATTCTGGTAAACGCCGCCGTCGATAGCGGTGTGGGTGATGCGCGGGTTCAGCACGCTCATCAGGTTCAGCGCCTGCACAACGTCCGGGCAGTTGTGGCAGGAGAGGGAATAATAGGTTTCAAAGTGGAAGTCGCCGTCGATCTCACGGATTTGCGCCAGCAGATCCTGAGACTCTTTGGACGGATGACCGCCGACCTGGAGCAAGGCCAGCACCAGGGAAGTGAATTCGTGACCCAGCGGGGAGCCGGCAAAGCGCGGGCCCTGGTTTGAGCCTGGGTTAGTGATTAAAAACGACGGTTTGCGCACCGGCAGGTCGTTATTAATGCTGAAAGAAACTTTGTCAGATAACTCAGCTATTTCTGCCAGCAGTTCTTTTACTTCAGATGATTTCGCGCCGTCGTCCAGCGTGGCAATCAACTCAACAGGTTTCGTTAGTTTCTCAAGATAGGCTTTGAGCTGGGTTTTCATTGTTGTGTCGAGCATGGTCAGTCTCCCTGGTGGCGAGAAAAAAACGGCTACCAAAAGGCGTAGCCGTAAAATAAAAGAGGGTAACGCGGGTAAAACTTAGATTTTGCCGACCAGGTCCAGAGATGGAGCCAGAGTCGCTTCGCCTTCTTTCCATTTAGCCGGGCAAACTTCGCCTGGGTGAGAAGCTACGTACTGGGCAGCTTTCACTTTGCGCAGCAGGTCAGAAGCGTCACGGCCAATGCCTTCGGCGGTCACTTCGATAGCCTGGATGATGCCCTGTGGGTCAACAACGAAGGTTGCACGGTCTGCCAGACCTTCGTCTTCACGCATGTTTTCGAAGTTACGGGTCAGCGCACCGGTTGGGTCGCCGATCATCGCGTATTTGATTTTAGCGATGGTTTCAGAGCTGCCGTGCCACGCTTTGTGGGTGAAGTGGGTGTCGGTAGAGACGGAATACACGTCTACGCCCAGCTTCTGCAGTTCTTCGTAATGGTCAGCCACGTCGCCCAGTTCGGTCGGGCAAACGAAAGTAAAGTCAGCCGGGTAGAAGAAGAAAACGCTCCAGCGGCCTTCGGTATCTTTTTCCGTGACTTCAACGAATTCGCCGTTTTTAAAAGCCTGGTTTTTGAATGGTTTGATTTTGGTATTAATTAAAGACATCTAAACTTCCTCCGTTTTGCGATGGGAGAAAGGTACCGAATTTTAGCCCGGGGCTCTAATGGGTAGGTTTTATTGAATCAAGAGGTAATACCTAACAGCGTTTTCTGCGGGCATAAAAAAGGCCACCCGTTGCGAGGGTGGCCGGTGTTGCGCGTTACAATTCCACTTTAAAAAATTATAACAGCGGCGAAATTACAGCATTTTAGCGCCAAAAAGGTCAATTCCCCGGTCCGTTGTAGTAGCGATGGTTGTAATAGCTGGAAACTATTAAAGGCCGTTAGTCCTAAAATGCACCTCAGTTGCTGAAAACCCGACGTCGTGCGCAAAGTAATGTCAGGTGAATTGCAGCCATGTGACAGTGAGGTTAAATTACCGGCTGTTATTTTTCTGCATGAAAAATCGCGCCGGGCTGCGCGATGACTGAGGTACTGGCGTTGTCCGAATTGCTTTCTTTGGTGCTGTTTTTGGCGGCTATTGCCGTGTATGCGGTAAAAGCCGGTCGAAATATCTGGTGGCTGACGATCATCCTGCTGATGCTCGGCCTGTTTATCGTGCTCAACGTGACCCTGCTTGCCAGTAACTATTTTACCGGCGAGGGCATTAACGACGCGGTGCTCTACACGCTCACCAGCAGCATGACCGGCGCAGGCGTCGGCAAATACATTCTGCCCGGGCTGGGGCTTGCCGTCGGGTTGATTGCCATATTTGGCGGTCTGACCTGGATTTTACGCCGAAAGAACCATCCTCATCATTTGGGCTACAGCGCCCTGGCGCTGTTTCTGGCCCTGTTCTCGATAAAAACAACGCCCGCTTATCAGCAGGTGGTGTCGCTGATTAAGTCCCAGACCCGTACCGGCACGTCTGACTTTGCCGACTGGTATAAAGTGCCGGAAGGCACCATTAAGCAGCCGAAGCTGAACCTCGTCTATATCTACGGCGAAAGCCTGGAGCGCACCTATTTTGATGAGCAGGCGTTTCCTGACTTAGCGCCCGAGCTGAACGCCCTGAAAAGCCAGGCGATAGATTTCAGCCACACCAGCCAGATGGCGGGCATGGATTACACCATCGCGGGTATTGTGGCCTCGCAGTGCGGTGTCCCGCTGTTTGCCCCGTTTGAGGGAAACTCTTCGGCGTCGATGTCGAGCTTCTTCCCGAAGAACATCTGCCTCGGCGATATTCTTAAGGCATCGGGCTATCAAAACTACTTTATTCAGGGCGCGGACCTGCGCTTTGCCGGCAAAGACATTTTCCTGCAGTCCCACGGCTTCGAGCATATGTACGGCGCGCAGGAGCTGAAGGGGATGGTGGCCGACCCGAATTACAAGAATAACTGGGGCTTTTACGATGATACGGTGCTGGACGAAGCTTATGACAAGTTTATCGAGCTTTCTAAGGCCGGGAAGCGCTTCTCGCTGTTTACGCTGACGGTCGACACCCATCACCCGGACGGCTTTATTTCGCGCACCTGTAACCGCCGCAGCTACAGCTACGATGGCAAAGAAAACCGCTCTTTTAGCGCCGTCTCCTGTAGCCAGGAGCATATCGCGGCGCTAATAGACAAAATCAAAGCCTCGCCTTATTTCCGTAATACGGTGATCGTGGTTTCTTCCGATCATCTGGCGATGAACAACACGGCGTATAAATACCTGACCAAGCAGGACAGGCAGAACCTGTTCTTTGTGATTCGCGGCGACAAACCGCAGGCGGAAATAAAAGCCGTGAAGCGCAACACGATGGATAACGGCGCCACGGTGCTGGATATTCTCGGCGGCGGGAACTACATCGGCCTGGGGCGCAGCAGCCTGTCCGGCGAGTCGCTGTCGATGGTCTTTACCAACCTGAAAGAGAAGGTCACCGAGTGGAAGCCGGACGTGATCGATTTGTGGAACTTCCCGAAAACCATCAGCCGCTACAGCATCGACCAGAAGAAAAACACGTTCAGCTACTCCGGCGCGCACTTCAAGCTGCCGCTGCTGCTGAAGATCGGTAAAGGTAAAATTGAGCCGCTGCCGGAAAGTGAATATTCCGCGCCATTGCGCTATCAGCTGGCTGATTTTAAAAGTGACGATAGGTTTATCTGGGCCGACCGCTGCTACAAAATGGCGCGCCTGTGGGAGCCACAGCTCGCGCTTTCTACCGGGCTCTGTGTGGCTCAGGGGCAGCTGGGCGGCGAGCCAACGGTAAGGCGGGTGGACAAGCCGCTGGACGAGTACAACGTGCAGTTTGACGGGCAAACGCAGAGTAACGAGCGTTTTAAAAACAACGTTGCCTTGCTGAAGGCGGATGAAAACAGCATTCGCTACCAGGCGGACAGCTTCATCTTCAACGTGGCCGGGGCGCCGCAAAGCGTGAAGCAGTTCAGCGGCATTTCGCGCCCGGAAGCCTGGGGCCGCTGGTCAAACGCCAACATGGCTCCGGCTGTGACGATTGAGTATCAGGATCCGCTGCCGGCAACGTTCGATCTGGTGCTGATGGCGAAAGCCTTCGGCCCGAACGTCGGCGAGCCGATTTCGGTGAAGGTCGGTGATGAAGAGCAGACCATCACCTTTGGCGACCAGCTCTCTACCGTCACGCTGCGCTTTGATAACCCTGAAGGCAGCAAGGTGCTGACCATTGAGCCACCGAAGCCGCAGCTGTCCAACGAGGGCAATATTCTGGGGCACGATCCGCGCAAGCTTGGCGTGGGGCTAGCTGAGCTGAAAATTGTGCCGGTGAGCGGCTAACCCGCTCCCGGAAGGGAACGGGCGGGGCAGGTTAGAGGATCTCGAGCACCTGCTCAGGCGGGCGGCCAATACGGGCTTTCCCATTGGCGAGAACGATAGGGCGCTCGATGAGTTTCGGGTGCTCAACCATGGCGTTAATAAGCGCTCCTTCGCTGAGGCTGGCGTCATCCAGCTTTAGCTCTTTGTACAGGTCTTCTTTGCGGCGCATCAGTTCACGCGCGCTGGTGAAGCCCAGCTTCTTCAGCAGCGACTGGATGGTCGCTGCGTCCGGTGGGGTTTCCAGATAAAGCACCACCTCCGGATCGACGCCGTTTTCCTTTAGCAGGTTCAGCGTTTCGCGGCTCTTGGAGCAGCGTGGGTTGTGGTAAATTTCGACCTTCTTGGACATACGGACTCCTGTTACATCTTCATATAAGGTTTAAAGCGCTGCTGTAGCTGGCGCAGCTGATCGATACGGGCGTCGTACCTGGCCTGCTGCAGGCTGCCGAGCTTCACCTGCGAGCTGGCGCTGCCGAGCAGCGAAATGGCCTGATCCAGACGGCCGTTTAGCGCCATGACTTCGGCGCGCGCCGCCAGCTCCTGATCGCGGTTGCCTAGTTTGCCCTGCGCCTGAGCCAGCAGATCCCAGCCGTTGGTATCGTCTGGATGGGCGAAGGTGTAGCGGTTAAGCAGCGTTGCCGTTTCGGCGGGCTGCCCGCCTTCAAGATAAGCGTTGGCGAGGTTCAGCTGCAGCACCGGGTTGTTCTTCAGATCCGGGGCGTTTTTCAGCCGGTTGATAGCGTCGTTTGCCTTGTGCTGGCCGAGGTCGATATCTGTCGCCAGATCGAGATACCAGGGGTTTGCCGGCTGGGCGGCAAGCAGCGGCTGAAGCGCTTTTCTTGCTTCGTCATATTTATCCGCCTGTAAAGCCTGCAGCGCTCGCCCGTATTGCGCCGCGCTTTGCTCACGCACGTTGCCTTTTGACCAGGTATCCAGCAGGTCCGGGGTCAGCTGATTCCGTCCTGAGTTATACATCCCGAGGGTGCGAACCTTTGCCATATAGAAGTTTTCTGAGGACTGCACAACTACCGGGCGCATTTGGTTGGCACGGTTGCGGGCGTCCGCCAGGCGGCTTTCCGGCAGCGGGTGAGTCAGCAGAATTTCAGGTGGGCGAGAAGAGTAGCGAGCCTGGTCGAGCAGTTTTTCGAGGAAGCCCGGCATCGCCTGTGGATCAAAGCCCGAACGCTGCAGCACCTGAATGCCAATGCGGTCTGCCTCCTGCTCGTTCTGCTGGGTAAAGCTGATCATGCCTTGCTGAGTCCCGGCCAACGTACCGGACAGCGCGGCCATCCCTGCCTGTGGGCTCGCCATCGCCAGCAGGATCGAGCCCAGCGCGCCCACCCAGGTCAGCGGCGCATTTTTCTTCTGGTCTTCCATCGCACGCGCCAGGTGGCGCTGGGTCACGTGGGAAATCTCGTGAGCCATAACCGAAGCCAGCTGGCTTTCTGAGTCGGCATAGCGGAACAGCGCCGAATGCAGCACCACGTTGCCGCCAAAGAAGGCGAAGGCGTTAATTTCGTCGTTGTTGATTAAGAAGAAGTGGAAAGGCGTTTTCACCGAGTTGGCGTGGCTGACCAGCCGCATCCCCAGCGAGTTAATGTACTGCGTGAGCAACGGATCGTTAATCAGCGGGGCGCTGCCTCGCAGCTGACGGACGTAAAAATCGCCCATCTGCATTTCCTGGGCGATAGACAGCGTGCTGCCCGCGGATGTCCCCATGTCGGGAAGCTGGTCAGTCACATCCGCGTTTACAGGGAGTGCGCTTCCCGCCAGCAGTGCGGCCGTAAGTGTTGCAATCAGGGTCTTTTTCAACTGCCTAACCATAACTACTGTCCCGTTTAGTCGTTGTCAGATTTTGACACGATGAGTACAAGTTTGTTCGCTTAAAGAAGTGTACTGTAGGGCGTTGAAGCTGCGAAGATTTTATTTGGTTGATTATCCCTTTGTAATCCGCCGTAAAAAGCAAAGTCTTTACGGTGACATTTCGATACAATTCGCCATCAAAAAAAACTTCACGGAAGGGATGTATGCTCGACATGTTGTTGCAGTGGTATCGCCGTCGTTTCAGCGATCCGGAGGCGATTGCGCTGCTGGTTATTCTTGTGGCGGGCTTTTGCATTCTGTTCTTCCTTCATGGCCTGCTGGCGCCGCTGCTGGTGGCTATTGTTCTGGCCTATTTGCTTGAGTGGCCGACGGTGCGCCTGGAGCGTGTCGGCTGTTCCCGAACGTGGGCGACGACTATCGTGCTGGTGCTGTTTGTCGGCATTTTGCTGCTGATGGTGCTGTTTGTGGCCCCCGTCGCCTGGCAGCAGGGGATCAACCTGATTCGCGATATGCCGGGAATGCTCAACAAGCTTTCTGATTTTGCCGCCACGCTGCCGAAGCGCTACCCGGCGCTGGTGGACGCGGGCATTATCGACGCCATGGCCGAAAACGTGCGCGGGCGGCTGTCAGGCATGGGCGACCAGGTGGTGAAATTCTCCCTGGCGTCGCTGGTTGGGCTGCTGACGCTGGCTATCTATCTGATTCTGGTTCCGCTGATGGTGTTCTTCCTGGTGAAGGATAAAGAGCAGATGCTGAACGCCGTGCGCCGCGTTCTGCCGCGCAACCGTGGCCTGGCGGGGCAGGTCTGGCTGGAGATGAACCAGCAAATCACCAACTATATTCGCGGCAAAGTGCTGGAAATGATCGTCGTTGGCGTGGCGACCTATATCGGCTTTATTGTCTTCGGGCTGAACTATTCGCTGCTGCTGGCGGTGCTGGTGGGCTTCTCGGTGCTTATTCCGTACATCGGCGCGTTTGTGGTCACTATTCCGGTTATCTGCGTGGCGCTGTTCCAGTTTGGCCTCGGCACTGAGTTCTGGACGCTGTTTGGGGTGTACCTGATTATTCAGGCGCTCGACGGCAACCTGCTGGTGCCGGTGCTGTTTTCGGAGGCGGTCAACCTTCATCCGCTGGTGATTATTCTGTCGGTGGTGATTTTCGGCGGGCTGTGGGGATTCTGGGGCGTGTTCTTCGCTATCCCGCTGGCAACGCTGATTAAAGCCGTCGTTCATGCCTGGCCGGATGCTTCGCTGGTGGATGACGCGGTCACCCGGGAATAACGGGAATAAAAAAGCCGACTGAGACGTCGGCTTTTTTGTGTGTTCTTAGGCGTTTTCTGTCAGCCAGTTCACAACGATATCGTGGTGGTTACTGGTTTTGAAATCATCAAAGACCTTTTCCACTTTACCGTCGCCGTCCAGCAGGAAGCTGATACGGTGAATGCCGTCATAGGTTTTGCCCATGAAAGATTTCTCGCCCCACACGCCAAACTGATCGCAGACCTGATGGTCTTCGTCAGAAAGAAGGGTGAAGTTAAGCAGCTCTTTCTCGGCAAAACGGGAAAGTTTTTCCGGCTTGTCGGTGCTGATGCCCAGCACTTCCACGCCACGCTTTTTCAACTCATCCATGTTGTCGCGCAAACCACATGCCTGCACGGTGCAGCCTGGTGTCATCGCTTTTGGATAGAAATAAACCAGAACTCTCTGTCCCTGGAAGTCGGTTAAATTTACTTGTTCGCCGTCCTGATCGGGCAAGCTAAATTTCGGTGCACTATCACCGGCTTTCAGTGGGCTCATCACTACTCTCCGTCTTTAATCATCTTGCTGTGGGTTAACCACGTTAATAGTGCCTTCTGCTTTCAGTTCTGTACATAGGGCTTTAAACGCTTGCTCGATAATTGTCGCATCCTGTGAACCTGGGCTGTGGGCAGTTATCTGGATATACAGACGCGGCCCCACGTCGTTCTCAGCAGGCTGAGTGCGGGAAACCAGCTCGGCAATGTTCATTTGATGGGTGTCAAACAGGTGGGTAAATCGCTCAATCAGGTGCGGCGAGTCTGCCACTTCAACCTGTACCCAAACCGTGGCCGGGGTGGCCGGTCTTTCCTGGGCGGTTGTGCGTTTCATCACAATTAACAGATCGAGTTCCGCGCCCTTCAGCGGCAGGGTAGATTCGATCAGGGTTATCGCGTTCCAGCTGCCGGAAAGCAGCATGATAAAGGTGAACTCTTCACCCAGCATGGCAAGCCGGCTGTCTTCGATGTTGCAGCCGCAGCTGCTCACGTGGCGGGTAATAGTATTGACGATACCAGGACGGTCCGCCCCCAGGGCTGTGATAACCAAATAATGGTGTGATGAGGGTGTCAAGCGTGTTCTTCCTGTCAATCGGTGAGATTCACATTAGGAAAGCATAAAAAAAGTAAGCTGCCAACCGCTTAGCGCCTTCTGGCGGCTTGCTTTTGCTATGGCACCAAACGTAACATTGGAGAACATGTTTGCACAGAGGGTGGCTAATGTTTACGGGAAGTGTTGTCGCGATAATTACGCCGATGGATGAGAAAGGTAATGTCTGCCGGTCCAGCCTGAAAAAACTGATTGATTACCATGTCGCCAGCGGAACATCGGCGATTGTCTCGGTAGGGACTACCGGCGAATCGGCTACCTTAAGCCACGACGAACACGTCGACGTAGTGAAGCTTACCGTTGAACTGGCCGACGGGCGTATCCCGATTATTGCCGGTACCGGTGCTAACGCGACTTCCGAAGCGATTTCCCTGACGCATCACCTGCAGGACAGCGGCATTGTGGGCTGCCTGACGGTCACCCCTTATTACAACCGTCCTACCCAGGAAGGGCTGTTCCAGCACTTTAAAGCGATTGCTGAAAGCACCCATCTGCCGCAGATGCTGTATAACGTGCCGTCTCGTACCGGCTGCGACATGCTGCCGGAAACCGTTGGCCGCCTGGCGAAAATCAAAAATATTATCGGTATCAAAGAAGCTACCGGGAACTTAAGCCGCGTAAACCAGATCAAAGAGCTGGTTGAAGATGACTTCATCCTGGTGAGCGGCGATGACGCCAGCGCGCTGGACTTTATTCAGCTTGGTGGCCACGGCGTAATTTCCGTGACCGCAAACGTAGCCGCGCGTGAGATGGCGGAAATGTGTAAACTGGCCACCTCAGGGCAATTTGCACAGGCTCGCGAAATTAATCAGCGTCTGATGCCGCTGCACCATAAATTGTTTGTAGAACCCAACCCTATCCCGGTGAAATGGGCCGCCAGGGAGTTGGGTCTTGTGGCAACCGATACCTTACGCCTGCCGATGACGCCGCTGACCGACGCAAGTCGCCCGGTGATTATTAGCGCGCTTAAGCATGCCGGTCTGCTGTAAAGCTTAGGGAGATTTGATGGCTTACTCAGTACAGAAGTCGACGGTGGCAAAAGTTGCTGTTGTTTCGCTCGCCATGCTGTTAGCGGCGTGCAGTTCCGATCAGCGTTACAAGCGTCAGGTTAGCGGCGATGAGTCCTACCTGGATGCAACCCCACTTGCGGAAATCCACGCTCCGGCGGGGATGATCCTGCCGATTCAGAATGGCGATTACAACATTCCGGTCACTAACGGCAGTGGTGGAGTAGGCAAGCAGCTGGATATTCGCCCACCGGCACAGGCTCTGGCATTGGTGAACGGGGCTCGCACCCAGTTCACCGGTGATACCGCCACGCTGCAAGTTGAAGCCAACAAGGCGAGCGGCCTGTGGTCTCAGGTGGTGAGCATTCTGCAGTCCGAGAACTACGCGATCGCTCAACGTAACGATGCCGGCCAAACCCTGACTACCGACTGGGTACAGTGGAACCGCGCTGACGAAGACGTGCAGTACCGTGGACGTTACCAGATTAGCGTGCAGCCGCAGGGCTACCAGCAGTCGGTCGTTGTCAAACTGCTGAACCTTGAGCAGGGCGGCAAACCGGTCGCGGATGCTTCGGCTCTGCAGCGCTACAGCGCGCAAATGCTGAACACCATCAGTGCCGGCCTCGATAAGTCTGAAACCTCGCGTCAGAATGCGCAGGAAAACCGCAGCTCTGCCCAGCTTGACGTGCAGAGCGCCGCGGATGACACCGGCCTGCCAATGCTGGTGGTGCGTGCGCCGTTCAACGTCGTGTGGACCCGCCTGCCGGCCGCGCTTGAAAAAGCAGGCATGAAGGTGACCGATACCACCCGTTCTCAGGGCAGTATCGCGGTGACCTACAAGGCGTTGTCTGACGGCAGCTGGAGCGACCTCGGGGCGAAAGATCCGGGTCTGGTGAACGGTGACTATAAGCTGCAGGTTGGCGACCTCGATAACCGCAGCAGCCTGCAGTTCATCGACCCGAAAGGGCATCCGCTGACGCAGTCTCAGAACGATGCGCTGGTCGCTGTCTTCCAGGCAGCATTCAGCAAGTAACACTCAGGGGCCGGTTAATTCCGGCCCTTGTTATTTAGGCCTATGTAGATACCCTAAATAATTCGAGCTGCAGGAAGGCGGTAAGCCTGGAAATCTCCATGTGACCGGAGTGAGCAGGAGCAACCAACGCACATGCAGCTTGAAGTATGACGGGTAAACCCCTCCGATTGCGCAAGCGATCGCTATACCTGGAGTAAGAAAGATGCAAAAGCAAGCTGAGTTGTATCGCGGCAAAGCGAAGACCGTTTACAGTACGGAAAACCCGGATCTGTTGGTGCTCGAATTCCGTAACGATACGTCAGCAGGTGACGGTGCACGCATCGAGCAGTTCGACCGTAAAGGCATGGTAAACAACAAGTTTAACCATTTCATTATGGCCAAACTGGAAGAAGCGGGTATTCCGACCCAGATGGAAGCGCTGCTGTCTGATAACGAAGTGCTGGTGAAAAAGCTCGACATGGTGCCGGTGGAGTGCGTGATTCGTAACCGCGCCGCGGGTTCTCTGGTGAAGCGCCTTGGCATTGAAGAAGGTATCGAGCTGAACCCACCGCTGTTCGATCTGTTCCTGAAAAACGACGCCATGCACGACCCGATGGTCAATGAATCTTACTGCGAAACCTTTGGCTGGGTGAGCAAAGAGAATCTGGCCCGCATGCGCGAGCTGAGCTACAAAGCTAACGACGTGCTGAGCAAGCTGTTTGATGACGCTGGCCTGATCCTCGTGGACTTCAAGCTGGAGTTTGGCCTGTTCAAAGGCGAAGTGGTGCTGGGCGACGAGTTCTCCCCGGACGGCAGCCGCCTGTGGGACAAAGAAACGCTTGATAAGATGGACAAAGACCGTTTCCGCCAGAGCTTGGGTGGCCTGATTGAAGCGTATGAGGAAGTTGCTCACCGTCTCGGCGTTAAATTAGACTAACCACGCAATCGTTTACGTTGCGCAATGGGGTGCGTTTTTGCGCACCCTGTTTTTTCGCTGCCTGTTCTTATGGTAATCCTGCCGGTAACCACCTACGATCTATCCATTACAAGTTGTGAATGAGGATGAACGTATGCGTTGGCAAGGACGTCGCGAAAGCGACAACGTAGAGGACAGGCGCAATGACGCCTCCGGCCCCGGCATGAGCATG
The DNA here is from genome assembly GCF_013386425.1 of Cedecea sp. P7760. Classification (NCBI taxonomy): domain Bacteria; kingdom Pseudomonadati; phylum Pseudomonadota; class Gammaproteobacteria; order Enterobacterales; family Enterobacteriaceae; genus Cedecea; species Cedecea sp. P7760. The sequence continues at coordinate 28,740 of NZ_JACARU010000002.1, forward strand.
GGCGGCGGCGGATTCCGCATACCTCGGGGTAAAGGTGGCCTGGTGCTGCTTGTCGTGGTTATTGTGGCAAGCTATTACGGCGTCGATCTTACTTCCTTCCTGTCCGGCGAGCCGCAAGTCTCCCAGCAATCTTCCCAGCAGCGTACCATCAGTCCGAAAGACGACGAGGCCGCTAAGTTTACCTCGGTAATTCTGGCGACAACCGAAGATACCTGGGGTGAAATTTTCCAGAAAATGGGCCGCACCTACCAGCAACCTAAGCTGGTGATGTATCGCGGGGCAACGCGTACCGGCTGTGGTACCGGCCAGTCCGTGATGGGGCCGTTCTACTGCCCGGCGGACAGTACCGTCTATATCGACCTCTCTTTCTACGACGATATGCGCAATAAGCTAGGTGCAGGCGGCGACTTTGCCCAGGGGTACGTGATTGCTCACGAAGTAGGTCACCACGTGCAGAAGCTGCTGGGCATTGAGCCGAAAGTGCGCCAGCTCCAGCAGAATGCGTCTCAGGCCGAAGGCAATCGCCTGTCGGTGAAAATGGAGCTTCAGGCCGACTGCTTCGCCGGCGTCTGGGGTAACAGTATGCAGAAACAGCAGGTGCTCGACTCGGGCGATCTGAAAGAGGCGCTCAACGCTGCCGAAGCCATCGGGGACGATCGCCTGCAGCAGCAAAGCCAGGGGCGCGTGGTGCCGGACAGCTTTACCCACGGCACTTCAGAGCAGCGCTACACCTGGTTCAAGCGTGGTTTTGACGGCGGCGATCCGTCCCAGTGCAACACCTTCGGCAATGCGCTCCGTTAATCAATGACCGCAGGGACGATAGAGCAGCTGCAGCTGGCGACGACGCAAATGCAGCAAACGGGCATTCGTCGGCTGATGGTGCTGGCCGGCGAAAGTGAATGGAGCAGCCAGCAGGTTGCCACGCTGTCGGCTTCTTTACCCGGAGACTGGCTGTGGGTTGGCGCGTCACCTGAGCTGCCTTTTCACTGTGTACCCTCGGCGGTGCGGAGCATGCTGGGACGTGAGTTCCAGCATGCCGTATTCGATGCCAGGCTCGGGCTGGATGCCGCCGCGCTCGCGGCGCTTTCCGGCATGCTTAAAGCGGGCAGCTGGCTGCTGTTGCTGACGCCAGACTGGCCGCTTTGGCCTTCGCTTCCCGATGAAGATTCCTGCCGCTGGAGCGATACTCCCCGGGCGATCCCTGTGCCTCATTTTGTTTCCCATCTGCAGCGCTGCATACGGCAGGATTCAGAGTCCGTGCTGTGGCAGCAGCATGAGCCGTTAATCCTGAATCGTTTTGCTTTTCGTCCTGACTGGCAGCCCGCAAGCGGTGCGCCTGAGCAGGAGCAGGCAGCCATTCTCGATAATTTGTCTGAGATGGAGCGCGGCGTGGCGGTGGTGACGGCGGCCAGAGGGCGGGGCAAGTCTGCTCTGGCCGGTATGTTGGTTGGCCGCAGCCCTGGCGATTCTCTGGTCACCGCTCCTGCAAAGGCCGCTACCGACGTTTTGGCTCGCTATGCGGGAGAATCTTTCCAGTTTATGGCTCCGGACGCGCTGGCTGCCGAACACGATCTGCCGGCGTATGACTGGCTGGTTGTTGATGAGGCGGCTGCGATTCCAGCTCCGCTATTACGCCAGTTGATCGAACGCTTCCCGCGCGTTTTGCTGACCACGACCGTGCAAGGGTACGAGGGAACGGGGCGCGGTTTTTTACTGAAGTTTTGCGCAAAGCTGCCGTCACTCAGGCGCTTCACGCTTGATACGCCGATCCGCTGGGCGCAAAACGATCCGCTGGAACATGTCGTTGACCGGATCATGCTGTTCGATGAGCCGGATCTTGAGCACTTCCCGCAGGGCGATCCGGTATTACAGGTCGTGGATCAAGCTGACTGGTCGCAAAAACAGGAACAGCTGCAGCAGATGTACCGGCTGCTCTCCGGCGCACATTACCGTACCTCCCCCCTCGACTGGAGGCGCATGCTTGATGCTCCCGGCCAGCATTTCATCGCGGCCAGCGCAGGAGAGCTATGCGCAGGTGCATTATGGATGGTCGAAGAGGGCGGGCTGGATGAAAACCTGAGCCGGAACGTGTGGGCCGGATTCCGTCGCCCCAAAGGCAATCTGGTGGCGCAATCGCTGGCGGCGCATGGTGGCAGCCCGCTTGCCGCTACGCTGCGTGGGCTGCGCATCAGCCGCATTGCCGTTCATCCTCTGCGCCAGCGCGAACATATTGGCGCCAGCATGATACAGCTTGCGCGCCAGGCCGCGAAGGCTCGATATGACTATCTCTCGGTCAGCTTCGGCTACACCGATGAGCTATGGCGCTTCTGGCAGCGCTGCGGGTTTGAGCTGGTGCGTATCGGCAGCCATAAAGAAGCCAGCAGCGGCTGCTACAGCGCGATGGCGCTATTGCCGCTCACGCCGGAAGGCGAGGCGTTAACAAGCCATGAGCGGCAGCGGCTACAGCGAGACTGGCCATGGCAAAAAATCTGGCTGGAATTGTCTTTGCCTCTGACCACGGATAGCCCAACAGAATTGTTGGCAGCAGACTGGGAAGAGCTGTCCGGCTTTGCTTTCGCGCATCGTCCGCTGGAAGCCTGCCTGGGCGCGTTGAATCGCCTTCTGCTGGCGAGCCCTTTACCGCTTCACGCCCTGCGCGGTCGCCTCGAGCGGCGTGAAAGCAGCGAAGTCCTTAGCCAGCGGCTGGGGCTTTCTGGCAAAAAAGCGTTGCTTGCGCTGATGCGTGAGGAAGCTCGAAGCGCGCTGGAAAACCTGGATCAGGCAAGGACAGAGGCGCTGCGAAACGGTATTTTGCAATTGCAAAAATTCCACTAACTTGTTCAATGAAACGGCATGGTCATCCCCTGACGGCGGCGTATAGTTGTCTCCATCAACCAGGAGAAAACCATGAAACATGACCATTTTGTTGTCCAAAGCCCAGCCACACCGGCCAGCCAACTGATACTGCTGTTCCACGGCGTGGGTGACACGGCGAAAGCGATGGGCGAAATCGGCAGCTGGTTTGCTCCGGAATTTCCTGACGCACTGGTGGTCAGTATTAGCGGCCCGGACCAAAGCGGCGCTGGCCGGGAGTGGTTCTCCGTGGCGGGCGTGACGGAGGAAAACCGCCAGCAGCGGGTGGATGCCGTGATGCCAGCCTTTATTGAAACCGTGCGCTACTGGCAGCAGCAAAGCGGCGTGCCGCCAACGGCCACCGCGCTGATCGGCTTTTCGCAGGGGGCTATCATGGCGCTGGAAAGTATTAAAGCGCAGCCAGGCCTTGCGGCACGCGTCATCGCCTTTAGCGGGCGTTACGCGGAGCTGCCGCAGCAGGCGTCTACCAGCACCACGATTCACCTGATTCACGGCGATAATGACAAAGTGATCCACGCGACGCATTCGGTAGATGCCGCCGAGAAATTACTTAGCCTGGGTGGGGACGTCACGCTGGATCTGATTGATTCCCTGGGGCATGCGATCGACGACCGCAGCATGAAGGCGGCGCTGGATCACCTGCGCTACACCGTGCCGAAGCACTATTTTGATGAGGCTTTGAGCGGCGGCGGAGCACCGAAAGATGATGATCTGATTGAGCTACTGTAAATATGCGCCTCACTCCGGAATCACCCGGAGTGAGGCGTCTGGCTATTTCTTCTTAGGCCAGTCGTCCTCGTCGTCCCACTTATCGTTAAAATCACGATGCGGCGGAAGCTCGGGTTTGTCTGCCATGTACTTCTTCGGATCTATCCGGCTCAGGTCTTTAATGACGTTAATAAACATCCCCACCAATAACACCAGGACGATAATCCACCAGTAATGCGATAGCCATTCCATGCTGATACCTCGTTCAGTTGACTGCCCGTCAGGCGACAAGCTGTTCCATAATGCGCTGGTACATCCGGGCCAGCAGCTGCAGGTCGGCGGCGTTTACGCATTCATTGATTTTATGAATGGTGGCATTCACCGGCCCCAGCTCAACAACCTGAGCCCCCATGCGAGCGATAAAGCGCCCGTCAGATGTACCGCCCGTGGTTAACAGCTGCGGTTTAATCTCATTATAGTGCTCAACGGCGTTCACTACCGCATCCACCAGCTTACCGCGTGAGGTCAGGAACGGCTGGCCGGAAAGCCACCACTCGACGGTATAGCGCAGTTCGTACTTATCCAGCAGGGCGATAACGCGCTGCTTGATGTCTTCATCGGTCAGTTCGGTGCTGAAGCGGAAGTTAAACTGGACGAACATGTCGCCTGGGATAACGTTGTTGCTGCCGGTCCCGGCCTTCACGTTGGCAATCTGCATGCTGGTGGCCGGGAAGAACTCGTTGCCTTTGTCCCACTCAATCCCCGTCAGCTCTGCGAGCATCGGGGCCGCGCGGTGCACCGGGTTATCCGCCAGATGCGGGTAGGCAACGTGGCCCTGCACGCCGTGAATAGTCAGGTTACAGGTCAGAGAGCCGCGACGGCCGTTTTTCACCACGTCGCCGACGATTTCAGTACTGGACGGCTCGCCTACGAGGCAGTAGTCCAGGCGTTCGCGACGCGCCATCAGCGCCTCAACGACCTTAACCGTGCCGTTGGTCGCGCTGGCTTCTTCATCGGAGGTGATGAGAAACGCCAGGCGGCCTTTATGGTTTGGATGCTGGGCGACGAAACGCTCTGCGGCCACCACCATCGCGGCCAGCGAACCTTTCATGTCTGCGGCACCGCGGCCAAACAGCATCCCGTCGCGAATGGTCGGTTCAAACGGTGGGTTGATCCAGCGGTCGGCATCGCCTGACGGGACCACGTCGGTATGTCCGGCAAACGCCAGCGTTTCGCCCTGTCCACGCCAGGCCCAGAAGTTCTGGGTATCGCCAAAATCCATGTGTTCAACGGTAAAACCAATCGCGCGCAGGCGTTCAATCAGCAGCGCCTGGCAACCGGCATCATCCGGGCTCAGGGAAGGGCGACGAATAAGCTGTTGCGTCAGCTCAATAACCGGGCAGGACATAAGACTATACCTCGTTGATAAACTGCTGATAGTGAGTTTCGTTGAAACCCAGCAGCATAGGCTGACCGGGCGCGCAGAGCAATGGGCGTTTGATGATTGCCGGCATCTCCAGCATCAGCGCTGCCGCGCTTTGTGCGTCGTTGATGGACGCGCGATGGGCTTCATCCAGCTTGCGCCAGGTGGTCCCGCGCGTATTAAGCAACGCTTCCCAGCCGAGTTCTGCGATAAACCCGTTCAGCAGCGCGGCGTCCAGCCCGTCAACGCGGTAGTCGTGAAATTGATAATCGACGCCCTGAGCTTCCAGAAAGCGGCGCGCCTTTTTGATGGTGTCGCAGTTTTTAATGCCGTACATGGTGATCATGGTGGCGGTCGGTCCCGTTTTAATTTTTCAGAGGGCAACCATTTTGCCGCAGGTGCGGGGAATTATCGAGCCGCGATTTCAGGCTAAATCATTATTCTGCTAACAATATATTTGTGAAGGCGCTCAAGACTTAGCCGCTCAAAAAGGGTTCAATCGCAGAATATATCCGCGTATAATTGCGCCAACATCAAGAGAGGCGGTTATGATCGAGCACGAATTAGGGCAGTGGAAAGACTTCATCGAAGATATGTTGCGTAAATAAGCGTTCCGGCATAAAAAGCAACGGCGCGATATTCTGTTACTGAATACTCAGCGAACATCAGTAAAAGGCGACCCTTTAGAGGTCGCCTTTTTTGTGGCCGAAGATCTGCGGCGCTTAGTCGTGATGCTCTTTCAGCGGGAAGCGTCTGCGCACCAGCACAAAGAACAGCGGCACAAAGAAGATGGCCAGCACGGTGGCGGAGATCATCCCGCCCATGACGCCCGTGCCTACCGCATGCTGGCTGCCGGAGCCCGCTCCGGTGCTGGTCGCCATCGGCAGCACGCCGAAAATAAACGCCAGTGAAGTCATCAAAATAGGGCGCAGGCGCTGGCGGCAGGCCTCAAGCGTGGCGGCGACCAGGTCCTGGCCTTTGGCGTTCAGGTCATTGGCAAATTCGACGATCAGAATGGCGTTCTTCGCCGAAAGCCCAATCACCGTCAGCAGCCCGACCTGGAAATAAACGTCGTTCTCCAGGCCGCGCATCCAGGTGGCGAGCAGGGCGCCGATCACCCCAAGCGGAACGACGAGCATGACGGAGAACGGCACCGACCAGCTCTCATACAGCGCGGCAAGGCACAGGAACACCACCAGTAGCGAGATAGCATACAGGGCAGGGGCCTGCGCGCCGGAGAGGCGTTCCTGGTAGGACATGCCCGTCCACTCGAGACCAAAGCCGTTTGGCAGCTTGCTCACCAGCTGTTCCATGATGTCCATGGCGGTGCCGGTACTTAATCCCGGCGCGGCTTCCCCCACAATTTCCAGCGCGGAATAGCCGTTGTAGCGCTCAAGGCGAGGTGAGCCCGTTTCCCAGCGGGAGGTAGCAAAGGCGGAGAAAGGCACCATGCCGCCGGTTTTATTGCGCACGTACCAGCTGTTGATGTCGTCCGGCAGCATGCGGTATTTGGCCGCAGCCTGGACATATACCTTTTTCACGCGCCCGCGATCCATAAAGTCGTTCACGTAGCTTGAGCCCCAGGCGGTTTGCAGGGTGCTGTTGATATCGTCAATAGAGACGCCAAGTGCCTGGGCTTTACGCTGGTCGATATCGATTTGCAGCTGCGGGCTGTCGTCCAGGCCGTTGTGGCGCACGCGGGTGAGCTGTGGGTCACTACTGGCCATTTCCAGCAGCTGGTCACGCGCCTGCATTAACGCGTCGTGCCCGGCACCGGCGTGATCCTGCAGCTCCATATCAAAACCAGCTGCGTTGCCCAGGCCGTTAATCGCTGGCGGGCTGCTGGCAATGACTCGTGCTTCCTTAATCTTATTAAAGGCTTTGGTCGCCCGTTCGATAATCGCGAACGAGCTGCCGTCCACGCTGCGCTCGTCCCAGTCCTTCAGGCGGATAAACATCCGGGCGACGTTTTGCCCGTTCCCACCGGGGCCCGCGCCGATGGTCGAGAATACCGAAACGACGTTGTCTTTCTCTTCGGTCAGGTAATAGCGCTCAACCTGCTGCACCACTTTTGTGGTCTGCTGCTGGGTTGCTCCGCTGGGAAGCTGCACGGAGGTGGTGAACACGCCCCGGTCTTCCTGCGGGAGGAACGAAGTTGGCAGCTTGAGGAACAGGAACACCATGCCGCCGAGCAGCAGGACATAAATCAACATCCAGCGCACGCTGCGGGCGAGAATTCTGGCCACGCCATTTTCATAGCGTTCGGCGCTGCGGTTAAAGGTGCGGTTAAACCAGCCGAAGAAGCCTTTCTGGCCGTGATGCTCGCCTTTGTGCAGCGGCTTGAGGATCGTGGCGCACAGGGCTGGCGTGAGGATCATCGCGACCAGCACCGACAGCACCATGGCGGCAACAATCGTGACCGAGAACTGGCGGTAAATTGCGCCAGTGGTGCCGCCGAAGAAGGCCATCGGCACAAACACGGCGGACAGCACCATGGCGATGCCAACCAGCGCGCCCTGGATTTGGCCCATCGATTTGCGGGTTGCCTCCCGAGGGGAGAGGCCTTCCTCGCTCATAATACGCTCGACGTTTTCTACCACCACGATGGCGTCATCCACCAGCAGGCCGATGGCCAGCACGGTGGCGAACATCGTCAGCGTGTTAATGCTGTAGCCGAAGACATACAGCACGGCGAAGGTGCCGAGCAGAACCACCGGCACCGCAATGGTCGGGATCAGCGTGGCGCGGAAGTTTTGCAGGAACAGGTACATCACCAGGAACACCAGCAGAATCGCTTCCAGCAGCGTTTTCACCACGTCGGTAATCGAGGCTTTCACAAACGGGGAGGTTTCGTAGGCGATTTTGGCCTCAAGGCCGTGTGGGAAGAACTGCGAAAGCTCTTCAATTTTGGCGCGGGCCAGCTTGTCGGTTTCCATCTCGTTGGCGCCGGAAGCCAGCTTAATGCCCAGCCCGGAAGCGGCCTGGCCGTTATAGGTGCTCAGAAAATCGTATTTTTCCGCCCCCATTTCAACGTCTGCCACATTCCCCAGGGTGACCAGCGAGCCGTCCTGATTCACCCTCAGGGTAATGTCTTTGAACTGCTGCGGCGTTTGCAGGAGCGACTGGGCATTAATGGTGGCGTTTAGCGCCTGCTTATCCAGCGCCGGAGTGCCGCCGAGCTGGCCGACGGCAATTTGCGCATTCTGGGATTTGATGGCGGTGACCACGTCCTGGGTCGTCATCTGGTAGTTAGTGAGCTTGTTCGGATCCAGCCAGATGCGCATGGAATACTGCGAGCCGTAGGCATCCACGCTGCCGACGCCGTTCACGCGGCTCATCGGGTCCTGCACGTTACTGGCGACGTAGTCGGCAATGTCCTGCTTATCCATGCTGCCGTCGGTGGACACAAACGCCACCATCAGGATGTTGGTATCACCGGTTTTATTCACCGTAACGCCCTGAGTCTGCACATCCTGCGGTAATTTTCGCACCGCTGACTGCAGCTGGTTTTGCACCTGCTGGACCGCAGAGTCCGGGTCGGTCCCGGCCTTAAAGCTCAGGGTGATGGTGGCCTGACCGGCGCTGCTGCTCTGGGAGGACATGTACATCATATTGTCCAGGCCGGTCATGCTTTGTTCTATGACCTGGGTAACCGTATTCTCCAGGGTTTGGGCGGAGGCGCCAGGATAGTTCGCGGTGATCCTCACGTTTGGCGGCGCGAGGTCGGGATATTGCTCAACGGGCAGCGAAAAAATAGCCAATGCCCCGGTCAGGCAAAGTAAAATTGCCAGTACCCAGGCAAAAATGGGGCGAGATATGAAAAAATTCGCCATGCGGTCAGGACCCCTTTAAAAGCTTCTAATTGTTATCAATAACCGCATCACTGTAGCTTTAACCGCGTAGTCAAACGTGGAGAAATTTAGGAGATCGTGTAAATAAGCTTTGTAATTGGCAGGATTTGTAACCGTACCTTTTATTGGGTCGATTTAACTCTTATTTTCCAAAAAAAGTACGGTGGCCGCAACGCGAGACCTGACCTGCAGCTTACGAAGCAGGTTGCGAATATGCACTTTTACCGTCTCTTCGGAAATATGCAGGCCGCTGGCGATTTGCTTGTTCGACAGGCCGCGAGCCACCTCAGACAACACGTCCAGCTCGCGCTCGGTGAGGATAGCAAAGGGATCGCTACTCTGCCGCTCGCTGCCGCGGTTATTCAGATACTCGCGAACCTGCTCGCTGAACGCCTTTTCACCCTTCAGGCAGTGATGAATTTCCTGCAGCAAAACGTCCGGATCGCTGTCTTTCAGCAGGTAGCCATCGGCCCCGGCATCAATCAGCGTAAAGATATCGCTGCGGGCGTCGGAAACGGTGAGGATCACCACCCGCGCGCTAATGCCGTCCCGGCGCAGGGCGTTGAGCGTATCAAGGCCGCTCAGCCCTTTCATATTCAGGTCAAGCAGAATGAGGTCTGGTGCGAGCCGGTTAGCTAAACTGATGGCTTCTGCGCCGCCGCTGGCTTCTCCCACGACGGAAAAAGTGTCGTCCAGCTCAAGAAGCTGGCGGATCCCGCGCCGCATCAGCGGATGATCGTCGACGATTAAAACCTGGTATACCGTTTTTTCTGACATTGCTAACTCCTGAATAAAGCTAATTATTGTTATGGCCGCCGGCATCCGCCGGGGGAGTGGAGGTGAAATGAACCTCCACAAGCGTTCCGCCCTGCGGCGGACGAGATATTGTTAGTTCCCCGCCAAGGCGGCCCGCGCGCTCGTGCATGATATTCAGCCCGTAATGCCCCTCGGGCTCTTCCAGACTGGCAATGCCGTGGCCGTTATCAAACACCGAAGCGTAATGCTCGCCGCCTGCCGTCGAGCGGCAAACGATCTCAATGCGGCCCGCATTCGCGTGTTTAATGGCGTTTAGCGACGCTTCACGAATGATTTGCAGCAGGTGTATTTGCTGGGAAGCATCCAAAGCCTGGGTCGGCATGCTGCACTTCAGGCTAATTTCTGCCCGGGTTTGCTCGCGCAGTGGTTCAAGCAGTTCCTGTAGCGCGGCAGGCAAATCTGCCTGCTGCAGCGTCAGGCGGAAGGTGGTGAGCAGCTCGCGTAGCTGGCGGTAGGCGTCATTTAAGGCCTGGGAAAAATCCCCGACAATCCGCTGAGCGGGCAGATTGTCTTCCGGCACCGCGCGCTTTAGCAGCGTGAGCTGGATGCGAAGATAAGAGAGCACCTGAGCCAGCGAGTCGTGCAGTTCCCGGGCAATGGTGGCTCGCTCTTCCATCAGCAGCAACTGCTGGTAGTGCTTCTGCGCCTGATTAAAGTAAACGCCTCGCCCCAGCATGGTGGCAACGCTTTTCATCAACTGAGGGGAGGGCTCTTCACCCTGAGACTGCCAGCGCAGCGTCCCGAGCGCGCTGTCCTGCTGAACCAGCGGCAGGGCATGCCATTTTTCGTCTGCCGCCGGAGAGCCCTCTGTCAGGCACCAGTTTTCTCCGACCTGCATTTCCAGCGCGCTGACCGCCTCGTGCTGGTGAATTATTTTCAAAATCTGCACGAAGCAATCGCGGTTGATGGTACTGACGTTCAGCGCCTGAGAGCAGCTGTAAAGCACCTCGAGCATGCGGTTCGCTTCCTGCAGGCGCAGGGTTTTTTGCTCAACCTGCTGCTCTAAAGAACGATAGAGTTTTTGCAACTCGTCCGCCATGCGGATAAAAGCCTGCGCCAGCGAACCCAGCTCGTTGGGCAAGGAGCGGTCGAGCGTCGGTAGCCTGAACTCACCGCGCTCAATGGCCTGACTGGCTTCGACCATCGTATTCAGAGGCGCGACCACCTGCTGGCGAATACGGCGTAAGGTGAAAAACATGAGGGTGAAAATTGCCATAAAACCGATAACCGAAGCCGCGACAACCTGCATCATTTTTCGCTCGGCATAGTGTTGCAGCGCCAGCACAAACAGGTCGATTTGTTCCACGTAGGCGGCGATGTTGTAGCGGTACCAGTCGGTATCTTCGTTCTGAATGTGCTTTTGCATTTGCTGCCAGGCATCCTGCAGCGAGTTATAGCGCGTCTTAACCTCGTCGGGCACCCAAAAGCGGTTGAGCTGCTGCAACGTGGGGGAATCCAGCGACTGCTGGTACTGCTGCAAATGTGCCGCAATAGCTTTGGGGTCACCCTGCAGATCGTAGCCAAGACGGTAGCTCTGCATGCGCAGCGAGCCCGCAATATTGACCGCTTCCGCATCCTTCAGGCTGCTGGCGAGCGTCAGCATCGCGATGCCGGTGGAGAGCAACGACAGCAGGACAATCGAAAAGAAAGCGCGGGCGAGGCTGGTGGAGACCGAGCGTTTGACTGTCACTGCGTAATAACCCCTTAAAGCATATGGTGGGCGAAACCTACCAGAATCTGCCTTACAGGCAAACGCCTGGCGGCGACTTTTTCGCTCTGGCGCTAAAAATGGCGTCTCATTTAACGCACGCTTTGCCACATTATAACGCCCTTCTTACATCTAACGGGGTGCGACTTATTGCGCCTGACTCGCCGCCTCTTTGATCCGACAACGGCATTTACCCCTTTAGGGGGATGCTTTTGTAACCCTCCGTCACATACCTTAAACACGGTAAAAAACCGCAGTAAATACGCGGATAAAAAGAAGAACGTTTTTACCCGGAGGTGACCCGACCGGGTATTTTGAGCAAGGATCTGCCCAATGGCTAAACTGACCCGTCGCGGCCTGCTGACCGGTGGCTGGCACAGCCTTACCCCTGTAATTCGTCCTCCCTGGAGCGGCGATGAAACGCATTTTCTGCTGGACTGCACGCGCTGCGATACCTGCATTACCGTCTGTCAAAGTCGGGTGCTTCGCCGTGGGCAGGGCGGCTACCCTGAAATCGACTTCAGCCCGGGCGAATGCACTTTCTGCTACGCGTGTGCTGAAGCCTGCCCTGAGCAGCTTTTTGCGCCGCAATCCTCCAAACCCTGGGCACTGACCTTACAGCTGGCCGAAACCTGCCTTGCCTTGCATCAGGTGGAATGCCGCAGCTGTGAAGATGCCTGCGAGCCGCGGGCGATTCGTTTTTTACCCACTCTTGAGGGCGTTTCCCGTCCACAGATTTCTTCGTCTGCCTGTCACGGCTGCGGCGCCTGCGTTGCCGGGTGCCCGACGTCAGCCATAACCCTGAGGCCACAAGATGCACACTGACTGGCACGTATGCGGCCTGGTGGTTCAGGCCAAACCTGAACACGTTGCTGCCGTTCGCAGCGCGATTAATGCCCTGCCGGGCAGCGAGGTTGCGGTCGACGATACCGACAGCGGCAAGCTTGCGGTGGTTATCGAGGCAGCCGAGAGCAGCACGCTGCTCGAACAAATTGAGCGGGCACGCAATATCTCTGGCGTGCTGGCGGTGTCGCTGGTTTACCACCAGCAGAATGAACAAGGTGAGGAAGCACCATGAAACTCAGTCGTCGTAGCTTTATGAAAGCGAATGCCGTTGCCGCAGCTGCCGCGGCGGCGGGCCTAAGCGTACCGGGCGTGGCTCGTGCGGTGGTGGGCAAGCAGGATGCCATCAAATGGGACAAAGCCCCCTGCCGCTTCTGCGGTACGGGCTGTGGCGTGCTGGTGGGCACCCAAAACGGTCGCGTAGTCGCCAGTCAGGGGGACCCGGAAGCGCCGGTGAACCGCGGTCTGAACTGCATTAAAGGCTACTTCCTGCCAAAAATTATGTACGGAAAAGATCGTCTGACCCAGCCGCTGCTGCGCATGAAAGAGGGGCAGTACCACAAAGAAGGTGAATTCCAGCCGGTCAGTTGGGATAAAGCCTTCGACGTGATGGAAGAAAAATTCAAGGCCAGCCTGAAAGAGAAAGGCCCGGACGGCATCGGCATGTTCGGCTCCGGCCAGTGGACGGTCTGGGAAGGCTACGCCGCCGCGAAGCTTTTCAAAGCGGGCTTCCGCTCTAACAACATCGACCCGAACGCGCGTCACTGCATGGCGTCGGCGGTGGTGGGCTTTATGCGCACCTTCGGCATGGACGAGCCGATGGGCTGCTATGACGATATCGAGCAGGCGGACGCCTTCGTGCTTTGGGGCTCCAACATGGCGGAAATGCACCCGATCCTCTGGTCGCGCATCACTAACCGCCGTCTGTCTGACGAGAACGTCAATGTGGCGGTGCTCTCCACCTTCCAGCACCGCAGCTTTGAGCTGGCGGACAACGGCATGGTGTTTACGCCGCAAAGCGACCTGGTCATTCTGAACTACATCGCCAACTACATTATCCAGAACAACGCGGTTAACGAGTCGTTCTTCAAACAGCACGTTAACCTGCACCGGGGCGTCACGGATATTGGCTACGGCCTGCGTCCGACCCATCCGCTGGAGAAAGCCGCGAAGAATCCGGGGTCGGATGCCTCTGAGCCGATGAGCTTCGACGAGTACAAGGCGTTCGTCGCGGAATACACGCTGGAGAAAACCGCTGAGATGAGCGGGGTGCCAAAAGATCAGCTTGAGGCGCTGGCGAAGCTTTATGCCGACCCGAACAAGAAAGTAATTTCCTACTGGACGATGGGCTTTAACCAGCACACGCGCGGCGTGTGGGCTAACAACCTGGTTTATAACCTGCACCTGCTGACCGGGAAAATCTCCCAGCCGGGCTGCGGGCCTTTCTCTCTGACCGGGCAGCCGTCTGCGTGCGGCACCGCGCGCGAGGTGGGGACATTCGCCCACCGTTTGCCGGCAGATATGGTCGTCACCAACGAAAAGCATCGTGAAATTGTCGAAAAAACGTGGCAGCTGCCGGCCGGGACTATTCCAGCCAAAGTCGGGCTGCATGCGATTGCCCAGGACCGGGCGCTGAAGGACGGCAAGCTCAACGTTTACTGGGTGATGTGCAACAACAACATGCAGGCCGGGCCAAACATTAACGAAGAGCGTATGCCGGGCTGGCGCGATCCGCGCAACTTCATCATCGTCTCCGATCCTTATCCGACCATCAGCGCGCTGACGGCCGACCTGATCCTGCCGACCGCCATGTGGGTGGAAAAAGAGGGCGCCTACGGTAACGCCGAACGCCGCACGCAGTTCTGGCGCCAGCAGGTTAGCGCGCCGGGTGAGGCCAAGTCCGATCTCTGGCAGCTGGTGACCTTCGCAAAACGCTTCAAGGTAGAAGATGTCTGGCCTGCCGACCTTATCGATAAGAAACCTGAGTACCGGGGCAAGACTCTGTTCGACGTGCTGTTTGCCAGCGACGCGGTTCGCAAGTTCCCGCTGACTGAACTGACAGATCGGCAGCTAAACGACGAGTCTCGCGAGCTGGGCTTCTACCTGCAAAAAGGCCTGTTCGAAGAATACGCCAGCTTTGGACGCGGGCACGGGCACGATCTCGCCCCGTTTGATGACTACCACAAAGCGCGGGGTTTGCGCTGGCCGGTGGTGGACGGGAAAGAAACCCAGTGGCGCTACAGCGAAGGCCACGATCCTTACGTTAAGGCCGGGGAAGGCTACAAGTTTTACGGCAAGCCGGACGGGAAAGCGGTGATCTTTGCGCTGCCGTTCGAGCCGGCGGCGGAAGCGCCGGATCAAGAATACGACCTGTGGCTCTCTACCGGGCGAGTCCTTGAGCACTGGCATACCGGCAGCATGACGCGCCGCGTGCCGGAGCTGCATCGTGCTTTCCCGGAAGCCGTAACGTTTATTCATCCGCTGGATGCGCAGGAGCGTGGCCTGCGCCGCGGTGACAAAGTGAAAGTGATCTCTCGCCGTGGCGAAGTGATTTCTATTGTCGAAACTCGTGGCCGTAACAAACCGCCTCGGGGCCTGGTTTACATGCCGTTCTTCGACGCCGCGCAGCTGGTGAACAACCTGACGCTCGACGCCACAGATCCGCTTTCTAAAGAGGCGGATTTCAAGAAGTGCGCCGTGAAGCTGGCGAAGGTGTAACGCGCAATGTCCCGCGCCGACAAAACTCAACCGGCACGCCGCCGCTTTTTGCGTGATGTTGCGCGAGCTGCGGCAGGGCTGACGGCCGTCGCCGTGGTTCTGGGATTGCAGCAGCAAACTTCCAGAGCGCAGGGCGTGCGGCTGCGTCCGCCGGGCGCGCTGGATGAAGAGGCATTTTCACGCGCCTGTATTCGCTGCGGGCAGTGCGTGCAGGCCTGCCCCTACGACACCCTGAAGCTGGCCACGCTTGCTTCCGGGCTTGCGGCGGGCACGCCGTACTTTGTTGCGCGGGATGTGCCCTGTGAAATGTGCGAAGACGTGCCGTGCGCCAAAGTGTGCCCAAGCGGCGCGCTGGACGCGGATATCGCCTCGATCGACGACGCGCGAATGGGGCTGGCGGTTCTGCTGGATCATGAAAACTGCCTGAACTATCAGGGGCTGCGCTGCGACGTCTGCTATCGCGTTTGTCCGTCTATCGACCGGGCCATCACCCTTGAGATGGAGCGCAACCTTCGTACCGGCAAACACGCCCGCTTCTTGCCGACGGTACACAGCGATGCCTGCACCGGCTGCGGCAAGTGTGAGCAGGCCTGCGTGCTGGACCTGGCGGCAATCAAAGTGCTGCCAGGCTCGCTGGCAAAAGGGGAGTTAGGCAAGCATTACCGTTTTGGCTGGCTGGAGGCGACCGATGGCAAATCATAAGCAGGATGCAGGGCACGATGCCGCAGCGAAAAAGGGCTGGTGGCATAGCCGAAAATGGCTGCTGATGCGCCGTTTTTCGCAGGCGTTGGTTTTAAGTTTATTTCTCTGCGGTCCGCTTTTCGGCGTGTGGGTTTTGCATGGCAATTACAGCGGCAGCCTGCTGCTGGACACGGTGCCGCTGAGCGATCCTCTGCTGGTGCTGCAAAGCCTGCTGGGCGGCCACTTGCCTTCAGCTTTGGCGCTAATTGGAGCAGGAATTGTGGTGGCCGGGTACGCGCTGCTGGGCAAAAGGATGTTTTGCGGATGGGTCTGTCCACTCAATCCGTTAACGGATCTGGCTGCCTGGCTGAGGCGAAAAACGGGCTTCAACGCTTCGGCTTCGCTGCCGCGCTGGCTGCGCTACCTGCTGCTGTTGATGGTGCTGGCGGGCAGCGCGCTGACCGGCACGCTTCTCTGGGAATGGGTGAATCCTGTTTCACTGATGGGGCGAGGGCTGATATTCGGCTTTGGAACCGGAATCTGGCTGCTGGTTGCGCTGTTTCTCTTCGATTTATTGCTGGTTGAACACGGCTGGTGCGGCCATCTCTGCCCGCTTGGGGCGCTCTATGGCGCAGTCAGCAGCAAAGGTGCTCTTGAAGTTAGCACCGATGGGCGGGAGCGCTGCACCCGCTGTATGGATTGTTTTCACGTTTGCCCGGAGCCGCAGGTGCTGCGCGCGCCGGTACTGGATAAGCACAGCCCGGCGCGGGTCACGAGCCGCGACTGCCTGAACTGCGGTCGCTGCATCGACATCTGCCCGGAGGATGTTTTCAAAATAACAACACGATGGAGCTCGGGAGCTAAATCATGAAAAGCCATGGCCTGACAAAGGCGTTATTTCAATGGGGAGCGGCATTAACTCTGGTCGTCAGCGGCGCGCTTTGGGCGGCAAACGGCGTAGATCTTAACCAGTCGCCGGAAGTTTCTGGCACGCCGGAAGGCGCGGTGCGTATGCCGAAGCAGCAGGAGCGTATGGCGCTGAACTACGTTAACCAGCCGCCGATGATCCCGCACAGCGTGGACGGCTACCAGGTCACGACGACCAGCAACCGCTGCCTGCAGTGTCACGGCGTTGAAAGCTATCGCGCCACGGGCGCGCCGCGCGTCAGCCCAACGCACTTTTTAGACAGCGACGGTAAAGTTCTGTCGAACGTGGCTCCGCGCCGCTATTTCTGCCTGCAGTGCCATGTGCCGCAGGCGGACGCCGCGCCGATTGTTGAAAATACCTTCACTCCATCCAAAGGGTTTGGGAAATAAGTTATGGATAAATCAACTCGTAAACCCGGCGTGATTAAGCGCATGTGGCAGTGGTGGCGCAGGCCAAGCCGGTTGGCGCTCGGCACCTTGCTGCTTATCGGCTTTGCCGCCGGGATAATTTTCTGGGGCGGTTTCAACACCGGCATGGAAATGTCCAACCGCGAAGAGTTCTGTATCGGCTGCCACGAAATGCGCAACAACGTGTATGAAGAGTACATGGGCACGGTGCATTATAACAACCGCAGCGGCGTGCGCGCCACCTGCCCGGACTGCCATGTGCCGCATGAGTGGGTGCCGAAAATGATCCGTAAAATTCAGGCCAGCAAAGAGCTGTACGCCAAAGCTTTTGGCCTGATAGACACGCCGCAGAAGTTCGACGATCACCGCCTGGCGATGGCGCAAAACGAGTGGCGACGCATGAAGAATAACAACTCGCAGGAGTGTCGAAACTGCCACAACTTCGACTATATGGATTTTACGGCACAGAAAACCGTGGCCGCCAAAATGCATGATGAAGCGATCAAAGACGGTAAAACCTGCATTGATTGCCATAAGGGGATAGCGCATAAGCTGCCGGATATGAGAGAGGTTGAGGCGGGATTTTGATCGAGCCAGGGGGCCTGGTGAGGCTTGCTTATGAAGGATCGGCTAAGGTCCCGTTCACTTTCTGTCCTGTTTTATATGCAGTCACCGCACCGGTAAACGACTCGCTTTGAATTTGCAGCCAAACGGAAACTAACAGTCGCTTCAGGTCTCACCGCTACGCCCTTGTTCCCGGC
>NZ_JACARU010000020.1:0-7187 GCF_013386425.1 Cedecea sp. P7760
GTCAAGGCTAAGTAGAGATGTCCGGGGTGGGGCAAAGTTCAAATGTCCTTTGATAATATTGAATTCCTGGATAAAAATCGCATCTTAACCTCTTCGTTTGAGTACCTTGTTGGGTTGACCCCGTATTCGCTTTATTTGTAGTATTGGGCTGCTTTGAAGTGTTTCATGTTCAAACGCGACGTGTTCTGTAAGTTCTTCCTGACAACAGAGCCGACAATATATACACATCCGCTATGGAGAATCTGACAACCGCTATGCGTATTACGCCACCCTGAGTTTTTCCTTCCTCTGTCGTACTGAGCAAGCCTCAGCACGCACTCAATAACATCCCGTCTGCGGATGTGCTTTACCGTACGTAAAAATGTAGCCCTCCAGGGCTGACTGTATCTAAAAACTGAGAAATTACTATGTTGCTGTCCTCGACGCGTAAGGACTGGCTGGGTAACGTCCGTGGTGACGTTCTGGCCGGTATTGTTGTCGCGCTCGCACTCATTCCAGAAGCGATCGCCTTTTCCATTATCGCCGGTGTTGATCCCCAGGTGGGCCTCTACTCGGCGTTCTGTATTCCTCTCGTTATGGCCTTCTTTGGCGGACGTCCGGCGATGATTTCGTCCTCCACCGGTGCAATGGCTCTCCTGATGGTGACGCTGGTGAAAGATCATGGCTTACAGTATTTACTGGCTGCCTCCATACTGACCGGGGTATTCCAGCTGATAGCCGGATATCTGAAGCTTGGCGGGCTGATGCGTTTTGTTTCACGCTCAGTGGTCACGGGGTTTGTTAATGCACTGGCAATACTGATTTTTATGGCCCAGTTGCCTGAGCTGACCAATGTGACATGGCATGTTTATGCCATGACTGCGGCAGGGCTGGGGATCATCTATCTCTTCCCTTATATCAACAAAACCATTCCTTCACCGCTTGTGTGCATCGTGGTGCTGACTGGGATTGCCATGTGGCTGCATCTGGATGTGCGAACCGTCGGGGATATGGGGAAACTTCCCGACAGTCTGCCGGTCTTCCTGCTCCCGGACGTGCCTTTAAATCTTCAGACGCTGCTCATCATCCTGCCATATTCTGCGGGGCTTGCGGTGGTTGGCCTGCTTGAGTCGATGATGACCGCCACTATCGTGGATGACATGACCGACACGCCAAGCGACAAAAACAGGGAGTGCAAAGCTCAGGGCATCGCGAACATCTGCACATCCTTTATCGGAGGAATGGCAGGCTGCGCGATGATTGGGCAATCTGTTATCAACGTAAAATCCGGTGGACGCGGACGACTTTCAACCCTCACGGCGGGCGTGGTGCTGCTTTGCCTGATTGTGTTCCTGCGCAACTGGGTCTCCCAAATTCCGATGGCAGCGCTGGTCGCGGTGATGATTATGGTTTCCATCGGGACATTCTCCTGGCGCTCCATTGCCAACCTGCGGACACACCCCCTTTCAACCAGCGTGGTCATGCTTGCCACCGTCGCGGTTGTGGTGGCAACACATAATCTGGCCTTCGGTGTGCTGACCGGTGTACTGATTGCTTCGCTCAATTTTGCCACTAAAGTATCCCGGTTCATGCGTGTAACCTCAGTTCTGGAGGGGACGAGCCGGACGTATACCGTCACCGGCCAGGTATTCTTTGCATCAGCAGACCGCTTTACGAGCCACTTTGATTTCCGTGAAGCGATTGAGAATGTGGTGATAGACGTTTCACATGCCCATTTCTGGGACATCACGTCCGTCAGCGCCCTGGATAAGGTGGTCATTAAGTTCCGCAGAGAGGGCGCCGGGGTTGAAGTACGTGGGATGAATGAAGCCACCCGCACCATCGTTGACCGGTTTGGTGTTCACGATAAACCTGAAGAAGTCGAAAAACTGATGGGCGGTCATTAACAGACTGGAGGGAAAACTATGAATAATACTGTTACAGCCTGTGTGGACGGTTCACTTTCAACGCGGTCAGTGTGTGAATATGCGGCGTGGGCAGCCCGCACTTTGCAATCACAGCTAGCACTGTTGCACGTTATCGAAAAAGACAGCACCCCGGTAGTGTCAGACCTGACCGGCACTCTCGGCATAGACAGTCAGCAATTGCTGACCGATGAGCTGGTAGAAATTGAAGGGCAACGTAATCGCCTGCTGATGGCCCAGGGGAAAGCAATACTGGAAAGTTGTGCTGAACTGCTTCAAAAACAGGGAAGCCCGGATGTGCTTTTGATGCAAAAACACGGTACACCGGATGAAGTTCTGGCAGAGCTGAGCGACCTTCGTCTCATGGTGCTGGGGCGTCGGGGTAGCCAGCATCCGGTAGGCTCTCATCTGGAAAGCGTTATTCGTCTGCAAAAGAAACCCCTACTGGTTGTTCCGGAGAACTACTCAGTGCCTTCCAGAGTCATGCTGGCTTATGATGGCAGTGAAGAAAGCAGGAGTAACCTGGAACGTCTGACGATGAGTCCCTTACTCAGGGGGCTGGAGTGCCACCTTGTCATGGTAAACGGTAAGAAGGAAGAGCTGCTGACCGCACAGCAAATTTTACGTGACGCGGATATAGAAAACAGCACAACACATCTTACCGGGCAATCAGTCGGGGACGCGCTTATTCGTTACGCCGAGGAAAATGCTGTCGATCTGATAGTGATGGAGGCCTACGGTCATTCCAGGTTGCGGCAGTTCTTTATCGGTAGTCATACCTCCGAAATGCTGCAAAAGACGCAACAACCGCTTCTTATCCTCCGTTAGCACTGATTATCTTAAATAAAAAAGGGCGAGTTCTCTCGCCCTTCGTCACAAGAACACGTTTAGTTCAGCCGGTTACCTTTTTCATCAACTACCTTCTCACCGTCCTCTTTCGTGAACGCGCTTTTCTGCGCATCGGGAAGAATATCCAGCACGACTTCAGAAGGGCGGCATAGCCGGGTACCCAGCGGCGTTACCACGATAGGGCGATTGATCAGAACAGGGTGCTGCAACATAAAATCGATTAACTGCTCGTCAGTAAAGCGGTCTTCCGCCAGCCCTAACGCTTCAAAAGGTTCGACATTCTTACGCAGCAGCGCTCGTACCGTGATCCCCATATCCGCAATGAGTTTTACCAGCTCAGCTCGTGATGGTGGGGTTTCAAGATAATGAATAACGGTCGGCTCTGTACCGCTGTTGCGGATCATTTCAAGGGTATTGCGTGACGTGCCGCAGGCCGGGTTGTGATAAATGGTAATGTTGCTCATATCAGTATCTCATTACAAAGTGAAAGACAGACGAAGCGCCAGTGCTGCAAGCGTGACAAACAGCACGGGGATTGTCATGACAATGCCCACCCGGAAGTAATATCCCCAGGTAATTTTGATATTTTTCTGCGACAGAACGTGCAGCCACAGTAACGTTGCCAGACTGCCGATAGGGGTAATTTTTGGCCCCAGGTCGCTGCCGATGACGTTGGCGTAAATCATCGCTTCTTTGATAACACCGGTCGCTGTGCTGCCATCAATCGACAGCGCCCCGACCAGCACGGTCGGCATATTGTTCATCACTGATGACAGGAAGGCCGTCAGGAAGCCCGTACCCAGCGTTGCCGCCCACAATCCCTGCTCTGCCAGCTGATTCAGCAAGGAAGAGAGATAGTGGGTCAGACCGGCATTTCGTAAGCCGTAGACCACCAGGTACATCCCCAGCGAGAAGATAACGATTTGCCAGGGCGCACCACGCAGCACCTTACCGGTGTTAATGGCATGCCCTTTTTTCGCAACAGCAAACAGAAGCAATGCACCAGCGGCTGCGACCAAACTGACCGGTACGCCCAGCGGCTCCAGTCCGAAGAATCCCACCAGAAGCAACACCAGAACCAGCCAGCCGGTTTTAAAGGTATTCACATCACGTATAGCGTCTTTCGGTTCTTTCAACAGAGAAACGTCGTAAACGGCGGGAATGTCCTTACGGAAAAACAGATGCAGCATCACCAGCGTAGCCGCAATCGCGGCCAGGTTAACCGGGACCATCACGGCGGCATATTCTGAGAAACCAAGCTTAAAGAAATCCGCCGAGACGATATTCACCAGGTTTGAGACAATCAGTGGCAGGCTTGCCGTGTCAGCGATAAACCCTGCGGCCATGATAAACGCTAAGGTTGCCCCCCGGCTGAATCCCAGCGCCAGCAGCATCGCGATAACGATAGGTGTCAGGATCAGTGCCGCACCGTCGTTGGCAAACAGTGCCGCAACCATCGCACCAAGCAGGACGATCCAGGTGAAGAGCAGCCGCCCCCGGCCATTCCCCCAACGGGCAACGTGCAGCGCGGCCCATTCAAAGAAGCCGGATTCGTCGAGCAGAAGACTGATGATGATCACGGCGATAAAGGTGGCGGTCGCATTCCACACTATCTGCCAGACCACCGGAATATCCCCCAGATGAACGACGCCAGTCAGCAATGCCAGAATTGCGCCCAGTGAGGCACTCCAGCCAATCCCCAGCCCTCTGGGTTGCCAGATAACCAGGACGAGCGTGAATAAAAAGATAGCACCAGCCAGTAACATCAGAAACTCCATTCACATTTGTTTATTCGGATATATATATCGCCATCAGCAGGAGACAGATGCCACGCTACTGAGCTTGTTGCGTATGTTTTCTCGTTCACAGTTCCAGGCTGTATCAATAATACCCGCAGCCCATGCTGGCATGTGTGGCGACAGTCGGTAATGCACCCATTTTCCTTCGCGACGGTCGATGACCAGCTCGGCTTCACGTAAAAGGGCCATATGGCGAGAAATTTTTGGCTGAGACTCTGCGGTTGCCGCACAGATGTCACAGACGCACATTTCACCGGACTCCCTGAGAAGCATCACGATAGTTGAACGGGTCTCGTCGGCGAGCAGTTTAAAAAGCTGAACAGGCTGTAGCATGCTTAACCTCGTAAAAAAATAACAATACATATGGTATTTCATATGTGATAACTTTTAAAGCATAGCTTATGAAATGGAGATTTTTTATGACCGACTTACCAGCAATCGAACCGGCTTATTTTGATGATGCGCTTGCCAGCAAACTTACGGGCAACAACGAAACCATGCCGCGAATTCTCATCCTGTACGGTTCAGTACGAGAGCGGTCCTACAGTCGTTTTGCAGCGGAAGAGGCCGGGCGGTTGCTGGCAAAGATGGGGGCTGAGGTGAAAATATTTAACCCATCCGGTCTGCCGTTACCCGATGATGCGCCCGAAAGTCACCCCAAAGTGCTTGAACTCCGCGAGCTGGTCAGGTGGTGTGACGGAATGGTCTGGAGTTCTCCGGAAAGACATGGCGCCATGAGCTCGGTGATGAAGGCCCAGATTGACTGGATACCCCTGAGTGAAGGTGCTGTTCGTCCTTCCCAGGGTAAAACGCTGGCCGTCATGCAGGTTTGTGGTGGTTCACAGTCGTTTAACACGGTCAATCAGATGCGGATACTTGGCCGCTGGATGCGGATGTTCACCATCCCCAATCAGTCGTCAGTGCCAAAGGCATGGCAGGAATTTGATGATGAAGGGCGCATGAAACCCTCACCCTGGTATGACAGGATTGTCGACGTTACCGAAGAGTTGTTCAAAATGACGTTACTCCTGAAAGGGCACACAGCCTACCTGTCCGACCGCTACAGCGAAAGGAAAGAGAGTCATCAGGAGCTCGCGGCACGGGTCAATCAGGCCAAAATCTGACAGCCAGGCATGCCCGGATGGATTACCGGGCTTTAAATCGGTTTCTTTCCAAATATCTCTTCAGAGCGTGACTGAAGTTTCACCAGGGCATTGAACATATCGTCCTGATCAAGGGAGCGCTGAGATTTCTTCGTTGTGGGGGCTTTACGCCTGCGTGAAGGACCGTCGCCGGATGGAACGGACTGCGACCGGTTATTATCCCGCTCGGCCTGGACCAGCTGCGCCATTTCCAGGGCCCGCCCCAGACGTTTGTTGTCCACAATGGCCCCCTGATCGATTTCAGAAAGCTTGTCATAGGTGGAGTAGGGAAGTGACACGCCATTAAGCCGGAGCTCTTTATGTCCATCCGGGTAATGCCAGACATCGATGTATTTACCAATCGCCCGACGACTGAATTCGCTGTCTTCAATCAGATAAAGGACTTTGTCGTACTGCACTGTGAGTGATTTCGACACTTTACGAGCTTCACGCCAGTTAAATACCATATCAAGATCATCATCGACATCCAGTTCCCGATGAACATCAAACGCCTGGCGAGGCGCTTTTGCGAAACGACGGTTGTAATCGTTCATGAACTCTTCGGCAAATGCGTTCGCAGCTTCCATGGAACTGATACCCTGGAGCCTGAGCTCCTTGACCAGGCGGTCCTGAAGCGTTAGGTGCGCCCGTTCAACGCGGCCTTTGGCAGCACTGGTTTCTGCACAAATGGTCTGAATGTTCAGTTCATGCATCGCACGGCCAAACTGGGTATCGCCGTCGCCGCCGGTTGCGTTTTTATTGTTGATCCTGAATACACTGGCTTTGTCGCTGTACAGTGCCAGCGGCTTGCCATGTTTTTCAATATAGCCCCGGGTCGCTTCAAAATAGGTGAAAGTAGACTCAGATTTCACGAAAAGAAGCTGCATTAAACGACTGGTTGCGTCATCAACGTAAACCAGCGCCGTACACTTAGGTCCCCGGTTTTCAAACCAGTGGTGGTCGCAGCCGTCGATTTGTATGAGTTCACCGGCACAGGCACGGCGGTAACGCGGCTGCTGAATTTTTGGCGCACGTTGCTTACGTGGGACCCAAAGACTGGCCTGAGTCATCAGTTTACGGACGGTTTCTTTAGAAAGATGAACACCGTGAACCTCAGACAGCTTTTCACAGGCCAGTGTCGGACCGAAATCGTTGTAGCGCTCGCGAATAATATTCAGCGCGTATGCGGCCAGTCCCAGAGGCAGCTGATTGTTGCTGGATTTACCACGACGGCGGCTGGTCATGCCAAGCGGACCATCTTCACGATAACGCGCAAGCAGACGGCGGCACTGACGGTCGGAGATACCAAGCTGCTGAGCTGCCATCTGTGTTGTCAGACGCCGGTCGATGACGTCCTGAATGATCTTGAGTCTGTTAACTTCATCCAAAGTGAAAAACTCCGCTGCGAGAGCCGTCATGGTAATCCTTACTTGATTATACACGCCGGACATCTTAACTTAGCCATTATCGGACATTACAACTTTGCTACTACA
>NZ_JACARU010000021.1:0-63819 GCF_013386425.1 Cedecea sp. P7760
CTCGTCACCCAGGAGCAAGCTCCCTGTGCTACCGCTCGACTTGCATGTGTTAGGCCTGCCGCCAGCGTTCAATCTGAGCCATGATCAAACTCTTCAATTTAAAAGTGTTTGATGCTCAAAGAATTAAAACTGTTTATAAAATCAGTAGTCACTCTTCAAGACTTGATATTTTGTTGCATCCGAAGATGCTGAGATATCAATCCTGCGAGTGCCCACACAGATTGTCTGATAAATTGTTAAAGAGCAGTGCTACTTTCTCAGTAGCGCGGGCTGTGCATATTACGCTTTCCCGCTGCGTAGTCAAGCATTTATTTTCCGCTTCACTCCGCCTGACACGCCGCTTTACAAGCCGTTGTTCCGTGTCAGTGGAGGCGCATTATAGGGAGTTCTTCGGCGGTGACAAGCGTTTATTTAAAAAAACTTTCTGACCGTATTCTTTTTCGCCAACCCGCTTATTTACAACACTATTTGGTGCTTAACTGCGCAATTTCATGGGCAAAACGGGCTACCTGCTGCCAATCGGTATAAACCACTTCTTTACTGGTATCCGTTTCACCGTCGGTCATTTTCATAATTAAGCGGATCATGAAGCGGTCTAACCAACCATAACGTGGATAACGCAGCGCACCTGCGAACACGGCACAATGGTCAGGCTGCCAAACCGAGTTAAGCAAAAACTTGCGGGTGTAGGGATTTGTTTGTGGCGAACGCTTCTCTGGCTTACGGGCAACCAGGTTGACTGCGAAAAATGCACTCGCACGCTCCTTCAGCTGCAGCTGATGCTTTTTCACAAACGCCTCGACGGAAGCATGGAAATGCCCGTAGCGAATAGAGGCACCAATAATTACCCGGTCGTAGTTAGCCCAGGCGATATCCTCGCAGCGATGGAGATTCACCACATCACTCTCAACGCCCAACTCTTTCAGTTCAGAAGAGATATAGGAAGCAATCTCACGAGTTTGACCATCTCGGGTCGAAAACAGAATTAAGGTTTTCACACAGGCTCCGGTTACTCTCGCCAGAAAGTAGGCGTGAACAGTACTAACAGGGTAAACACTTCCAGGCGACCAAACAGCATATTCACAATCAGGATCCATTTGGCGACGGGATTCATGCTGGCAAAGTTATCGGCCACCACGCCAAGGCCGGGACCAAGGTTATTGAGCGTTGCCGCTACCGAGGCGAATGCTGAGAAATCATCGACGCCGGTCGCGATGATGGCCAGCATACTGACAATAAACACCAGCGCATAAGCAGAGAAGAATCCCCATACGGCTTCGAGGATTCTCTCCGGCAGGGCCCGATTCCCAAGTTTAATGCTGTAAACCGCATTCGGATGCACCAGGCGTTTCAGCTCGCGGTTACCTTGTTTGAACAGCAGCAGGATACGAATAACTTTCAGGCCACCGCCGGTAGAACCCGCACAGCCCCCAATGAAAGCAGAACAAAGCAGCAATACCGGCAAGAATAGTGGCCAGCGAGCAATGCTATCCGTGGTAAAGCCTGCGGTGGTTGCCATCGATACGACCTGGAAGAAGGCCTGGTTTAAGGTCTGCCAGGCGGACTGGTAGGTATTGTGGAACCAAAGCACCAGCGTACAGACCAGAACCAGCGATAGCTGCACGCCGATGAACATACGAAATTCCGGATCACGCCAGTACACCTTCAGGCTGCGTCCGCTGAGCACAGCGAAGTGCAGGCTATAGTTACAGCCGGAGATCAGCAGGAAGATAGCGATGATGGTATTGATTGTTGGGCTATTGAAGTAGCCCACGCTGGCGTCGTGAGTTGAGAAGCCGCCAATCGCAATAGTAGAGAAACTATGCCCGATAGCGTCAAACGCCGGCATACCGGCAAACCAAAGCGCAAGCGCGCAGGCAATCGTCAGCAGGACGTAAATAAGCCACAGCGTCTTTGCCGTTTCGGCAATTCGCGGGCGCATTTTGTTATCTTTTAGCGGCCCCGGCATTTCTGCCCGGTAGAGCTGCAACCCCCCGACGCCAAGAATAGGCAAGATGGCCACAGCCAGGACAATGATCCCCATCCCGCCGAACCATTGCAGCATCTGACGGTAAAAGAGAATGGCGTGAGGTAAAGAATCCAGCCCCACCAGCGTTGTTGCGCCGGTGGTCGTCAGGCCAGAAAAGGACTCAAAAAAGGCGTCTGTTACCGTCAGATTCGGCCGCTCGGCGAAGACAAACGGCAACGCACCCACGCTGCCCAGCACGGTCCAGAACAGCACAACGATCAGGAAACCCTCTTTGGGTTTTAGCTCCCTCTTCTCGCGGCGGTTAGGCCACCACAGCAGAGAGCCGATTGCCAGAGCAACGAAGAAGGTTTGGGTAAAAGCGCGGCCGGCACCATCGCGATAGATTAGAGCCACTAAGCCGGGGAGTATCATGGTTCCGGAAAAGAGGATAACCAACAGACCAACGATTCGGGTTATGGCGCGAAAATGCATTTCAGCCGCTTCCTTAAATATCTATAAATAACGAGGTGGGATTATTGTTCAAACGGCAATAAATGCAATGCACCGCGGCTAAAATCACTCAGCCTGGCGCTGAAAGCAGCCACCTGGGTTTGCGGCAATGCTACGCGCAGATCAACGGCGACCTGGAAGTCGCTTTCCACGATAAGACCATCACTTTGCTTGAGCAGCGCTTCCACACCCGCCAGCTGCGAATAGTCGCACTGCAAAGTATATTCGGTTAACGGCACTTTGAGCACTGTCGGAAGCTGGTTTAACGCCAGCTGTACGCCTCCGCCGTAGGCTTTCACCAGGCCACCCGTGCCCAGCTTCACCCCGCCATAATAGCGCACTACAACCGCCGTGATTTCACCAATGCCTTTGCCCATCAGCTGAGCCAGGATGGGTTTCCCTGCGGTGCCGGCAGGTTCGCCATCATCCGAGAAACCGAGCTGCTGCGAGTCATCCGGCGCGCCAGCAACCCACGCCCAGCAGTGGTGCCGGGCGTCCGGGTGTTCGGCCCGGGCCTTCTCAACAAACGCTTTCGCCGCTATTACCCCGTCTGTATGAGCAACAAGGGTAATAAAGCGGCTTTTCTTAATCTCCTCGCTGACCGTGACGGGCTCAGCGGGGATTGGCCAGCTTTCCATTACGCGAGCTTCAGGTTACGCGTCATGTTTTCGGTGCTGTTTTCATAGATAACCACGTTATCTTCAATACGAATGCCGCCAAACGGCTTCAGGGCTTCAATGCGCTTCCAGTCGAAGTGCTTGCTGTATTGCCCTTCACGCCACGGTGCCAGCAACGATTCAATGAAGTACAGGCCAGGCTCGATGGTCAGCACCATGCGAGGTTCCAGCACACGGGTACAGCGCAGGTAAGGATGCTGGGAAGGTGCTGCCAGATGCGTCCCGGTATCGTCCTGCATAAACCCGGCTACGTCATGAACCTGCAGGCCCAGCGGATGCCCGATGCCGTGAGGCATGAACGGCGTGGTGATCCCGGCTTCCAGCATCGCCTCTTCACTGATGTCGTTCACCAGCTTGTGGCGGCGCAGCAGCTTAGCCAGGCGCTGATGGAACTGGATGTGGTAGTCGGTGTAGCGCACGCCGGACTTCATGGTATCGATAAGCGCCAGTTGCTCTTCGTTCACATCTTTAATCAGATGAGCGAAATCGCTGTCACCATGGGTGGTCCAGGTGCGGGTCAGGTCGGCGGCATAGCCGTTATATTCTGCCCCGGCATCCAGCAGGAAACTGCGGATTTCGGCAGGTACGCGGTGATCCAGCTTGGTGTAGTGCAGTACGGAGGCATGCTCATTGAGCGCCACGATATTGCCATAAGGCACGTCAGTATCGCGGTGGCCGGTTGCCGTCAGATAAGCGATGTTAATATCGAACTCGCTCATACCAGACAGGAAGGCTTCATGCGCAGCACGATGGCCCACAACCGCCGTTTTCTGAGCTTCACGCATGCAGGACAGTTCGTAGTCCGTTTTATAGGCGCGATAGTAATGCAGGTAATCGATAACCCCTTTCGGGTTGATATTGGCTGGAGTGATATCCAGCTGTAACGCACGCTCCGGCACCGGGCCAATATAGCCGATGTTGCCGCGCGCAGCAGGCAGTTGACTGCCAATACCGTCGGCTTTTGGCAGCGCGATCACTTCAATATCATCGGTCCAGAAGGATTCCGGCAGCGGCTCCACGTTGTGCCAGTAATCTACCGGCAGATAGAACCACAGCTTCGGCTTATTCACGCCGTCCACCAGCAGCCAGCAGTTGGGTACCTGAGTGACCGGCACCCACGCCTTAAACTGCGGGTTAACTTTAAACGGATAGGCATGATCATCGAGGAAAACGTTGAACAGCTCCCCGGAGTGAATAAGTAATGCATCAAGGTTAAAACGCGCCAGAACGTTGCGGGTACGCTCCTGTAGCGTTGCCACATGATCTTTGTACAGCGCGGCCAGTGATTCCATAATTTATCCTTCTGTTTTTTGTACCTGTTCGCCACGCATCTTAGCATACCGTACAAACCGTCGAGTTATTTCCGCCTCCTGTGATCGAGTTTGCAAATATTTAAAGAGAAATTTGCATTTCATTAACATCAATTCCACACTCCGCTTCATCTGGTACGACCAGATCCCATTGCTGGATTCAGGAGACTGACATGCTCTACCAAGGTGAAACCCTACATCTCGACTGGCTGGAAGACGGCATTGCCGAACTGGTGTTTGATGCCCCCGGCTCCGTCAACAAGCTGGATACGGCGACCGTCGCCAGCCTCGGCGAAGCGCTGACCGTGCTTGAAAAGCAGCCGAACCTCAAAGGCCTGCTGCTGAGCTCCAGCAAGTCCGCCTTTATCGTTGGCGCCGACATTACTGAATTCCTCTCGCTGTTCCTGGTCCCTGCCGAACAGCTGACCCACTGGCTGCAATTCGCCAACAGCGTATTTAACCGCCTGGAAGATCTGCCGGTCCCGACCATCGCCGCTGTGAATGGCTATGCGCTGGGCGGCGGATGCGAATGCGTACTGGCGACGGATTACCGCCTGGCCACAACGGATGCCCGCATTGGCCTGCCGGAAACCAAGTTAGGCATCATGCCAGGCTTCGGCGGTTCCGTTCGCCTGCCTCGTTTGTTAGGTGCGGATAGCGCGCTTGAAATTATTACCGCGGGCAAAGACGTCGGTGCGGCAGAAGCGCAAAAGCTGGGCCTGGTTGATGGCGTAGTGAAAACCGAAAAGCTGCGCGACGGTGCGCTGGCGATTCTTCGTCAGGCAATCAAAGGTGAGCTGGACTGGCAGGCTAAGCGCGCGCCGAAACTGCAACCGCTGAAACTGAGCAAAATTGAAGCCGGCATGAGCTTTACCATCGCCAAAGGCATGGTGGCACAGATCGCCGGTAAACATTATCCGGCCCCGATGACTGCGGTAAAAACGATTGAAGCCGCCGCTGGCCTTGGTCGTGATGAAGCCCTGAAGCTGGAAACCCAAAGCTTTGTGCCGCTGGCTCGCTCCAATGAAGCCCGCGCGCTGGTCGGCATCTTCCTGAACGATCAGTTTGTTAAAGGTCAGGCGAAAAAGCTCACCAAAGATATTGAAACGCCTAAACACGCGGCCGTACTCGGCGCGGGCATTATGGGCGGCGGCATTGCCTACCAGTCTGCCTGGAAAGGCGTGCCGGTATTAATGAAGGACATTAGCGAAAAGTCGCTGGCGCTGGGCATTAACGAAGCCAGCAAGCTGCTGAACAAGCAGCTTGAACGCGGCAAAATTGACGGCATGAAGCTGGCGCAGGTTATTTCGACCATTCAGCCAACGCTGGAATATGCCGGGTTTGATCGTGTAGACGTCGTTGTCGAAGCCGTGGTTGAAAACCCGAAAGTGAAAAAGGCGGTGCTGGCAGAAACCGAAGATAAGGTTCGCCCGGACGCCGTTCTGGCTTCCAACACCTCAACCATTCCTATTAGCGAACTGGCAAGCGGGCTGAAACGCCCGGAAAACTTCTGCGGCATGCACTTCTTTAACCCGGTTCACCGTATGCCGCTGGTTGAGGTCATTCGTGGGGAGAAAACCTCGGACGTGACGATTGCCAAAGTGGTAGCCTGGGCGAGCAAAATGGGCAAAACGCCTATCGTGGTAAACGACTGCCCGGGCTTCTTTGTGAACCGCGTGCTGTTCCCCTACTTCGCAGGCTTTAGCCAACTGCTGCGCGACGGCGCAGACTTCCGCCAGATTGATAAAGTGATGGAAAAACAGTTCGGCTGGCCAATGGGCCCGGCTTACCTGCTGGACGTGGTCGGGATTGATACCGCCCATCACGCTCAGGCAGTGATGGCCGCAGGCTTCCCGCAGCGCATGAGCAAAGATTACCGCGACGCGATAGACGTTCTGTTCGATGCCGGGCGCTACGGCCAGAAAACCCAGCAGGGCTTCTACCGCTTTAAAGAAGACAGCAAAGGCAAACCGCGCAAAGAGCAGGACGAAGCTGTCGATAGCCT
Organism: Cedecea sp. P7760; assembly: GCF_013386425.1. NCBI lineage: Bacteria > Pseudomonadati > Pseudomonadota > Gammaproteobacteria > Enterobacterales > Enterobacteriaceae > Cedecea > Cedecea sp. P7760. The sequence goes on from NZ_JACARU010000021.1 coordinate 6,472, forward strand.
GCTGGCAGAAGTCAGCCAGCCGAAGCGTAACTTTAGTGACGAAGAAATTATCGCCCGCATGATGATCCCGATGGTCAACGAAGTCGTTCGTTGCCTCGAAGAAGGCGTGATTGCCAGCCCGGCGGAAGCCGACATGGCGTTGGTTTACGGCCTCGGTTTCCCTCCGTTCCACGGTGGTGCATTCCGCTGGCTGGATACCCTGGGCAGCGCGAAATATTTCGATATGGCGCAGCAGTACCAAAACCTCGGCCCGCTGTACGTCGTGCCTGAAGGCCTGAAGGCCAAAGCATCACGCAATGAGCCGTACTATCCGCCGGTTGAGCCTGCCCGCCCGGCCAGTGACCTGAAAAGCGCCTGAGGAGTGATTATGGAAAAGGTTGTTATTGTTGATGCCATCCGTACGCCGATGGGCCGCTCTAAAGGCGGCGCATTCCGCAACGTTCGCGCGGAGGATCTGTCGGCGCACCTGATGCGCAGCATATTGTCCCGCAACCCGGCGCTCGAAGCGGCCGCGCTGGATGATATTTACTGGGGCTGCGTACAGCAGACGCTCGAACAGGGCTTCAATATTGCACGCAACGCGTCTTTGCTGGCGGAAATCCCCCATTCGGTCCCCGCCACCACGGTGAACCGTCTGTGCGGCTCTTCAATGCAGGCGCTGCACGATGCCGCACGCATGATTCAAACCGGCGATGCGCATGCTTGCCTGATTGGCGGCGTAGAGCACATGGGCCACGTGCCGATGAGCCACGGGATTGACTTCCATCCAGGCCTGAGCCGCAACGTGGCAAAAGCCGCCGGTATGATGGGCCTCACGGCTGAAATGCTCTCCCGTATCCACGGCATCAGCCGCGAAATGCAGGATCAGTTTGCCGCCCGCTCGCATCAGCGTGCCTGGGCCGCAACGGAAGCTGGACACTTTAAAGCCGAGATTATGCCAACCAGCGGCCACGATGCCGACGGCGTTCTGAAACGCTATGACTTCGACGAAGTCATTCGCCCGGAAACCACGGTTGAAGGTCTGGCGGCGCTAAAACCTGCTTTCGACCCGGTCAATGGGACCGTCACCGCTGGCACATCTTCGGCGCTGTCCGATGGTGCATCCGCGATGCTGCTGATGAGCGAATCACGCGCCAAAGAGCTGGGCCTGAAAATCCGCGCTCGCGTGCGGTCTATGGCCGTCGTCGGCTGCGATCCGTCCATCATGGGTTACGGTCCGGTGCCGGCATCAAGGCTGGCGCTGAAAAAAGCAGGCCTGACGGCGCAGGATATCGACCTGTTTGAAATGAACGAAGCGTTTGCCGCCCAGATCCTGCCGTGCATTAAAGATCTGGGGCTGATGGACAAGATCGACGAGAAGATCAACCTGAACGGGGGCGCGATCGCGCTGGGTCACCCGCTGGGCTGCTCCGGCTCACGCATCAGCACCACGCTTATCAACCTGATGGAGCGCCGCGACGCGCAGTTTGGCCTGGCTACGATGTGTATCGGCCTGGGTCAGGGTATCGCGACCGTATTTGAACGCGTTTAATAAAAAACGAAACTGGGTTTAGTTGCCGTGTTTCCCGCCTGTCAGGGGCGGGTTTTTTATTTCTGAAAGATAAAAAAAACCACCGACGATGCGGTGGCTTATTCTGACGACGAACAACCTTAGATAAAGGAGAACGCGTCGCCGAACATGTGATCAACCAACGCACCGCGCTCGTTACAGAACAGATCCCGGGCGATTTTCGCCATTTCGAAACGACCCGCGATATAAATATCGTGCCCGCTCAGTGAACTGTAATCCTGCATAACGGCGGTCAGTACTGTCCCGCTGCGGCCACGCCAGCCTTCTTCCGGCTGCTCAACCACGGCTTCAACACGCAGGTTCTGGTGCTGTAGGGTAAGCCCCTCAAGCTCGGCCAGATCGTAAAGATGTTTCTCTTCACGGCCGCCCCAGTAAATGGCAATTTCACGCTGCGGATTACGCGCCAGCGCGGTCAGCAGAATAGAGCGCACGTAAGAGAATCCCGTTCCCCCGGCAATCAGAATCAGCGGGCGCTCTTCATCTTCACGCAGCCAAGCATCGCCGTGTGGCATATCAACCACAATTTCCTGCTCTTTCAGAATACGGTCCATGACCGCCATGGCGTAGAGGTTGAGCTCCGAAGCACCGATGTGCAGCTCAATGAACTCATGCTCGCTCGGCGTGGATGCCATAGAGAACGGGCGCTTATCCCGCTCGTCCATCACCACCATCAAATACTGCCCGGCCTGGAATGAGAAATCGCCTTCCGGCAGCAATCGAACGCGATACACCGTGTCGGTTATCGCTTCTACCGAGTTCACTTTACAGCTTAAGGTTGTCATGCGTCCCCTCTGTCGGGTCAATAATGCTAAACCGTAAAGGTCGCCGCTCAGGCGCCTTTGTCGTTATCAAAAATAGCCAGTTCATCCCAGATTGCATCAATACGCGCGCATACCTCAACATCTTTCTTGATTGGGCGCCCCCATTCACGCTGGGTTTCGCCCGGCCATTTATTGGTGGCGTCCAGTCCCATTTTAGAGCCCAACCCGGAAACCGGGGAGGCAAAGTCCAGATAGTCTATCGGCGTGTTTTCCACCAGCACCGTATCACGGGACGGATCCATGCGAGTAGTGATCGCCCAGATAACATCGTTCCAGTCGCGCGCATTAACATCGTCATCGCAAACGATAACGAATTTGGTGTACATAAACTGGCGCAGGAAGGACCACACGCCCATCATCACCCGCTTAGCATGCCCGGCATACTGCTTTTTAATCGTCACCACCGCCAGCCGGTATGAACACCCTTCAGGCGGCAGGTAGAAATCGATAATTTCCGGGAACTGCTTTTGCAGGATAGGTACCAGCACTTCATTGAGCGCGACGCCCAGTACCGCAGGTTCATCCGGCGGGCGGCCGGTATACGTTGAATGATAAATCGCATCCTGCCGCTGGGTAACGTGAGTCACGGTAAACACCGGGAAGCTGTCGACTTCATTGTAGTAACCCGTGTGGTCACCGTAAGGGCCTTCCGGCGCCATCTCGCCCGGCTCAATATAGCCTTCGAGAACGATTTCCGCGCCCGCGGGCACCTCAAGGTCATTAGAAATACACTTCACAACCTCGGTTTTTGTGCCACGCAGCAGCCCGGCAAAGGCGTATTCAGAAAGCGTGTCAGGCACCGGCGTCACGGCCCCCAGAATGGTTGCCGGATCGGCGCCCAACGCTACGGAGACAGGGAAACGCTCGCCCGGATGAGCCTCACACCACTCCTGGAAGTCCAGGGCACCGCCACGGTGGGATAACCAGCGCATAATCAGTTTATTCTTGCCAATCAACTGCTGGCGGTAAATACCCAGATTCTGGCGTTCTTTGTGCGGGCCACGGGTCACCGTTAAGCCCCAGGTAATTAGCGGAGCAACGTCTTCAGGCCAGCAGCGCATGATCGGAATACGATTCAGGTCGACTTCATCACCTTCCCAAATTTGTTCCTGGCAGGGCGCGTTACGCAGACGCTTGGTGGGCATATTCAGAACTTGTTTAAACTGCGGTAGCTTATCAAACAGGTCGCGAAAACCTTTTGGTGGCTCCGGCTCTTTAAGGAAAGCCAGCAGTTTTCCGACTTCACGCAGGGCGGTGACATCCTCCTGCCCCATGCCCATTGCCACGCGTTTCGGCGTTCCAAACAGGTTGCACAGCACCGGCATGGTGTAGCCTTTGGGATTTTCAAACAGCAGAGCCGGGCCGCCGGCTCGCAGAGTGCGATCGGCAATTTCGGTCATTTCCAGATTCGGATCGACGGGCAATGCGATACGTTTGAGTTCGCCCTGCTGCTCTAGCAGCGCAAGAAATTCGCGTAGGTCGTGGTATTTCATGCAATTTATCGTGACGTCGGATTTTGCCGTCATTATACGGACTTCACCGCCGCCATGCTGTATTTTTGTTAAATTAGCGTGAAACTCGCCGCCAGCGGCCACGCTTAGCCAGGTTATACTGGAGCTGTCTATCTCTGCGGAAGACGTTTTGTTATTCTGACGCGCTTAAACGGGCGAAAAGAGAAATTATGCAATCCTGGTACCTTCTTTACTGTAAACGTGGTCAATTATTGCGCGCAAAAGAGCATCTTGAGCGTCAGGCAGTAAATTGCCTTACGCCAATGATTACGCTCGAAAAAATGGTGCGTGGCAAAAGAACTGCGGTCAGTGAACCCCTGTTCCCTAATTATCTGTTCGTTGAGTTCGACCCGGAATCCATTCATACCACGACGGTTCATTCAACCCGCGGCGTCAGCCACTTCGTGCGCTTCGGCGCACAGCCGGCAACGGTGCCGGAGAAAGTGATTGATGAGCTGATTCACTTTCAGGCCGAGGACATCACCGACCCCGAAACGCCGTACCCGGGCGATAGCGTGGTGATTACCGAAGGCGCCTTCGAAGGGTTAGAGGCAATCTTTGCCGAACCCGACGGCGAAGCCCGCTCGATGTTGCTGCTGAACTTATTGAACAAGCAGGTGCGGCAAAGCGTCAGGAATACTGACTTCCGTAAGGTTTAATGTAAAAAGGCCAGCAAATGCTGGCCTTTCTGTCATCGAGTGGCAACTAGCGCTGCATTTGCTCATCGTGCAGCCACTGGGCAACACGTTTTGAGAAATACGTCAGCACGCCATCGGCTCCGGCACGTTTAAAGCACATCAAAGATTCCATAATTGCTGGTTTTTCGGCCAGCCAGCCATTCTGAATTGCCGCCATGTGCATAGCGTATTCACCGGAGACCTGATAGGCGAAGGTCGGCACGCCAAAGGTGTCTTTCACGCGACGCACAACGTCGAGGTAAGGCATCCCTGGTTTCACCATCACCATATCAGCCCCTTCCTGCAGATCCTGCGCGACTTCCTGCAGCGCTTCATCGCCGTTGGCCGGATCCATCTGGTAAGTCTTCTTGTTGCCGCCTTTCAGGTTACCGGAGGAGCCAATCGCATCCCGGAACGGCCCGTAGTAGCAGGAGGCATATTTCGCTGCGTAAGACATGATCTGTGTATTCACGAAGCCATCGGCTTCCAGTTGATCACGGATGGCGCCAATACGTCCGTCCATCATATCGCTAGGTGCGACTATCTCTGCCCCGGCTTCGGCATGGGAAAGCGCCTGACGAACCAGAATCTCGCGGGTGACGTCGTTGATAACATAGCCCTCGGCGTCAATGACACCGTCCTGGCCGTGAGTGGTGTACGGATCCAGCGCGACGTCGGTCAACAGCCCAAGCTCCGGCACGGCATCTTTCAGCGCGCGTACGGCACGCTGCACCAGCCCGTTTGGATTATAGGCTTCTTCAGCATGCAGCGATTTCCCATCACTTTCGATAACCGGGAACAGGGAGAGCACCGGCACACCCAGCTTCGCTACCGCCTCTGCTTCTTTCAGCAGTTGATCGATAGTCATGCGATAAACGCCCGGCATTGACGGCACTTCCTGCTGCTGGTTGTGGCCTTCCATGACAAACACAGGGTAGATAAGGTCGTTAACCGTCAGCTGGTTTTCAGCCACAAGGCGGCGGCTGAAGTCATGGCGGCGTACGCGACGCATACGACGACCGGGAAACGTACCGGGAAATGCATAGCTCATTTAACTTTCTCCTGATTAAAACCCAGTCGGAATAACCGACGAGCGTTGTCATCTGTTACCTGCGCAAGCCAGGCCGGATCTTCACCTCGCCATTCGGCTACCTTATTCAGGATATGGGGCAGGTAACAGGGTTCGTTGCGGCGGGACGCAGGTTTTGGTTGTAAATCCCGGGGCAACAAATAAGGCGCATCGGTTTCCAGCAGCAGTTGCTGAGCGGGGATGACCGGAAGTAACTCTTTTAAGGCCAGGCCACGACGCTCATCGCAAACCCAGCCGGTAATGCCGATAAATAGCCCGCGCAGCAGGCAATCGCGCGCTTCTGCTTCAGTACCGGTAAAACAGTGCAGCACCACGCCAGGCAGCTGATCCAGCCACGGATCTAACAGCGCTAAAAAACGTTCGTGGGCATCCCGGCAGTGTAAAAATACCGGCATCATGAGCTCAGCGGCCAACGCCAGCTGCGCGGTAAAAGCGCGCTCCTGCTCGGCCGGTGTAGAAAAGTTGCGGTTGAAATCAAGACCGCACTCGCCGATGGCGACGACCTGGGGGGCTGCAGCTAGCTGGCGAATGGCGTCCGCAGTCGCGTCATTCCACTGGCTGGCATCGTGCGGGTGCACTCCAGCAGTCGACCAGCAGTTGTCGTATCGCTGCGCCATGAGCAGCGCTTGTTCACTTTCATGGAGGTTGGTACCGGTCAACATCATGCCGCTCAGGCCAGCCTGCCACGCTCGCGTGACCACTTCCGCATGGTCTTTCGCAAATTGCGAACTGGTTAGATTAACGCCAATATCAAACATCTCATCCTCCAAACGACAACCGCCCCTGAGGGCGGTTATTTAATTACTGCTCTTTTTCAGAGCGCTCTTCTTCAGACTCCGGCTCATCTTCTTCATCACCGTTCCGCCCTTTACCGACGTAGAAGCGAGAGAAGAATACGCCAACCTCAAACAGGCAGTACATTGGCACCGCCAGAAGGGTCTGCGAGAAAACGTCCGGCGGCGTCAACAGCATGCCGACGACAAAAGCACCCACCAGAATATAAGGGCGTTTCTGTTTCAGAGACTCCGGCGTCGTCACGCCCATCCAGCACAGCAGGATAATGGCGACGGGCACTTCAAACGCTACGCCAAAGGCCATAAAGAGCGACATTACGAAGTCGAGATACTTCGTGATGTCCGTTGACACCACCACCCCTATTGGCGCGGTTTTCGTCAGGAAGCCAAAGGCAAGCGGGAAGACAACGAAGTAAGCAAACGCAATGCCGATATAAAACAGCAGCGTGCTGGAGAACAGCAGCGGCATCACCATTTTACGTTCATGCTTGTACAGCGCAGGGGCAATAAAGGCCCAAATCTGGTGCAGGATGACCGGGGCTGCCAGGAACACCGAAACGTAAATGGTTAATTTAATCGGGGTAAAGAACGGCGAGGCGACATCGGTCGCAATCATCGTTGACCCCAACGGCATGTGTTTTATCAGCGGCGCAGAGACCACCTGATAAATGTCGTTGGCGAAATAGACCAGCGCCAGGAAAATCACCAGCACGGCGATCATGCTGTTCAGCAGGCGCTTACGCAGCTCAATCAGATGGCTGATGAGCGGTTGGGTATCTTCAACAGCCATGGTTACGATTTTTCACTCGGAGGTTGCGTAGGTGCCGCGACAGGCGTTGCTTCTGGCAGAGGCCTCACCTGCGGCTCGACGGCAGGTTCAGCGACGTGCTCTACAGCCGTTGACGCAGGAGACACCGTCTCTGCCGGTACTGCATCAGGCGCGCTCGCCTGATGCGCTGCACTGGCCGGCGTCACGCCGTCATGACTCTGCTGCTCATCCTTCACCAGCGGGTTATGGATGGTGTGGGCTTCGTCACTGTTCTTTTCAGCATCGTTCTGGGTATAAGAACGCTTCATCGACTCAGCGGCCTGGCGCAGTTCGTCCATTGACGCTTTTAGCTCGGGCGTCAAATTATCCATACTGGCTTTCTCGACCTTTTTCAGGCTGTCCTGCAGCTCCTGCAGCTTCAGTTCCTGAACGAGTTCGTTCTGCACCGTGGTAGCAAGTGAACGCAGCGCGCGCACCCAGCCAACAACTGTTTTTACCGCCACCGGTAAGCGCTGTGGACCCAAAACAATCAGGCCAATCACAAACACCAGCAGCAGTTCGCCAAAACCAATGTCGAACACGGTTTATACCTGCTCTTTATCGTTGCTTTTCGCTTCGTCTTTTTTCACGTCGCTCGGTTTTTCAGAGAGGGATTTCGCTGTGAAATCAGCATCCTTCTCACCCTTTTCTTTCTCTTTGCTGTCGTCGTCGCCCATGGCTTTTTTGAAGCCTTTAATGGAAGCACCGAGATCTGAACCCAAAGAGCCTAGTTTCTTGGTGCCAAACAATAAAACAACGATAACAACAATGATTAGCAATTGTGGCCAACTGATGCCCATACCTACTCCTGACTGAAAGATGTTAAGGCAATGAGAACCGCTATTATACGGCAATCACCCGTTAATTCCGATTAAAGTTCAGGCAGAGCGCCGCCAGCCAATAAGCCAGACAACGATCCCCCCCGCCATCAGCCAGGCAGGCATAAAGTCCCACTCAGGCTTGTTGATCAGCAGCAGCGTGCCGCTCAGAATGAGCGTAGCACCGATACCGAACAGATAGCGCGACTGTCCCTGCCGCACGTGATGAAGTTGCAGGTCGCGCTGAATTTTATCAACGCTATGCTGTAATTGCTTGCCCTGGCGCAAACTGTTGTACACCAGTTCCGGCAACTCCGGCATTTTTTCCACCCAGAAGGGTGCTTTCTCTTTAAAAGCCCGAACCAGAGCAGGAATACCAACCTGATCTTTGATCCAACTTTCCAGGAAAGGTTTCGCCGTTTTCCACAAATCGAGCTGTGGATAGAGCTGTCTACCAACCCCTTCGACGTATAAAAGGGTCTTTTGCAGTAAAACCAGCTGTGGCTGAACTTCCATGTTGAAACGACGCGCGGTGTTGAACAGGTTCAGTAGCACGTGACCAAAAGATATCTCAGCCAGCGGCTTCTCGAAAATAGGCTCGCAGACGGTACGAATAGCAAACTCGAAATCTTCTACGTTTGTGTCCGGCGGTACCCAGCCGGAGTCCACATGCAGCTCGGCAACTTTGCGGTAATCACGGTTGAAGAAGGCGATAAAGTTTTCCGCCAGATAGCGCTTATCGTCTTTGTTCAATGAGCCCACGATGCCGCAGTCAATACCAATGTATTGCGGATCATCCGGATGGTCGTAGCTCACGAAGATATTGCCCGGATGCATGTCCGCATGGAAGAAGCTGTCGCGGAAGACCTGCGTAAAGAAGACCTGCACGCCACGTTCGGCAAGCAGCTTCATGTTGGTGCCCTGAGCCTCAAGCGCAACGGTATCGGAGACCGGAATGCCGTAAATCCGCTCCATCACCATCATGTTTTCGCTGCAGTAGTCCGAATAAACCTCCGGCACATAGAGCATTGGGCTATTTTCGAAGTTACGCCGCAGCTGGATGGCATTCGCCGCTTCACGCAGCAAATTGAGTTCATCTATCAAGGTCTTTTCGTATTCACGCACGACTTCCAGTGGGCGTAAACGGCGGCCATCCGGCAGCAGGCGAGGCACCCAGCGAGCAAGGCGATAGATAAGCTTCATGTCAGCCTTGATAACCGGCAGGATGTCAGGCCGAATCACCTTAATCACGATCTCTTTGCCGTTCTCTTTCAGCCGCGCGGTGTGCACCTGGGCAATAGAGGCTGAGGCCAGAGGTTTGATTTCAAAGTCGTCGAACCAACTTTCAACGGGAAGACCGCCCATCGCCAGCTCAATCTGTTTTTTCGCCAGCGCGCCGTCAAAAGGTGCAACTCTGTCCTGCAGCATCGCCAGTTGGTCGGCAATCACCGGCGGGAACAGATCGCGACGGGTGGAAAGCATCTGGCCGAGCTTGATCCAGACGGGTCCCAGCTCCTGCAGCGCAAGACGAAGACGTTCGCCCAAAGGCTTATCACGATGACGGTTAGGCATCCAGAACAGGCAGCGCCGCCATAAGCGTAGCGGTAGCGTAATGCGCATTTTGGGGATCAGTTCATCGAGACCATAGCTCAGGAAGGTACGGACAATGAAATATAGGCGGCGAATTTCTCCTGGCGTCATTTGCCCTCCAGCTTATCCAGCCGTTCGGAGAGTGAGTCCACCGAGCGGGCCAGCGCTTCGGTTTCCTCTGCGAACCAGGCAACTTCCAGCGAACCCGGCGCAACGCGCCACTCTTCGGTGAGCACTTCGCCGAGGTACTGCTGATTACGAATAAATCCTTTCTGCAGCAGCTTGCCGCCGCGGCGGGCAATTTTACTGATGCCTTCAGAGGCAATATCGCCGATGTAGGGCGCCAGCAGTTCCGCAGGGTCAAACTCCGCGAGATCCATCAGCGATGCCAGATTTTGTACAACCTGAATGTCACCTTCAACCTCCAGCTCACCGCTGCGAATCAGGGCGGTAAGCTGTTGACGATCGCGCAGCTTCGGCAATACGCCAATACGCGTTGTGACCTGGCAATCCGCCTCGCCTTCCCACTGGCTCAGGACATCCAGCTGTTGTTCACTGAACGCCAGCACCAGCGGGGCAGAAAACTCTTTCAGGCTGATGCGCAGCGTCTTGCCCTGCAGGCGCTGGCGCGCAGATTTCAGGCTACGGTCGCGCCAGAGGAAGGTGTTCAGCACACCTTCGATTCCGGCGGTCATAAGCGGCATAAACGGCATCGCGGCTCCCTGGTTAAAATTTATAGCCACGGTGCAGGGCGACAATCCCACCGGTCATATTGTAATAGGTGGTGTTTTCAAAACCTGCTTCTTCCATCATCCCTTTGAGCGTTTCCTGGTCCGGATGCATGCGGATAGATTCTGCCAGGTAGCGGTAGCTTTCGCCATCCTGTGCCACCATCTCACCAATGCGCGGCAGAATGTGGAAGGAGTATGCGTCGTAGGCTTTGTTTAGCGGTTCGAAGGCAGGTTTGGAAAACTCAAGCACCAGCAGGCGGCCACCAGGCTTGAGGACGCGGAACATTGAGCGCAGCGCGGCGTCTTTGTCTGTGACGTTGCGCAGGCCAAATGAAATGGTGATGCAGTCAAAGGTGTTGTCGGGGAACGGCAGCGCTTCGGCGTTGGCCTGCACGTATCTCACGTTCCCAACAATGCCGATGTTGCGTAGCTTTTCGCGCCCCATTTTCAGCATCGAGTCATTGATGTCCGCCAGCACCACTTCACCGGTGTCACCCACCAGGCGAGAGAATTTCGCCGTCAGATCGCCCGTGCCGCCCGCAAGGTCCAGCACGCGCTGGCCGCGACGTACGCCGCTACAGTCAATCGTGTAACGTTTCCACAACCGGTGGATACCAAAAGACATCAGGTCGTTCATTACGTCGTACTTCGCCGCAACAGAGTGGAACACATTCGCCACCATATCGACCTTCTGCTCTTTGGCTACGGTACGGAAGCCAAAGTGCGTTGTTTCCTTGGATCCGGACTCCTGGGATTCATCAACCATCTCAATGCCTGCTTAATCAAGAAAATGTTCGGGAAGTGTAACAGAATGGGCGCGAAAGCCCTATGATTCAACCGTGCGGCTAAACCTTAGCTCAACGCCCTTCTCCTGAGCGTTGTGAAGCAAATTCATCAAATTCGGGCGCTGATTCTGCGCTCTCGTGGCCCAGCCGTGCGGAATCATCTTCATCTTCCTGATGAGCACGTTCGACCAGATCTGGATTAATCTCACGCTTCACTTCTACCCCGAGCCCGCGAAATGCCTCTGCCTGAACCAGGATATTTCCACGCCCCGACGAAAGCTTTTTCATCGCCTGGCGGTAGTTATCTTGTGCCTTATCGAGGCTTTGGCCAATCGCGGACATATCATCCACGAACAGGCGCATTTTGTCGTACAGACGCCCGGCGCGCTCGGCGATTTGCTGGGCGTTACGGCTTTGATGCTCATAGCGCCACAAATTGGCAATGGTACGCAACGCCACCAGCAGCGTCGTCGGGCTGACCAGCATAATGTTGTTTTTCAGCGCTTCGCTAATCAGCTCGGGTTGGCGATCGATCGCCAGCAAGAAGGCGGGTTCAACCGGGATGAACATCAGCACGTAGTCCAGCGAACGCAGCCCCGGGAGTTGCTGGTAATCCTTACGGCCCAGAAGGCGAATATGGCTGCGGATAGCGGCAATATGCTCATTCAGCGCGCTTTCACGCGTGAGTTCATCTTCACCGTTGAAGTAGCGCTCATAAGCCACCAGCGTCATTTTCGCATCGATAACAACGTCTTTGCCCTGCGGCAGGCGAACAATGACGTCCGGCTGCATACGGCTGTTGTTTTCAAGCTGGATGTTCACCTGAGTCTGGTATTCATGACCTTCGCGCAGGCCAGAAGCTTCAAGCACGCGGGTTAACACCACTTCCCCCCAGTTGCCCTGGGTTTTGTTGTCACCCTTCAGCGCTTTGGTGAGGTTCAGCGCCTCTTGCGCCATATGGGCGTTGAGCTGCTGCAGATTGCGGATTTCGTGCGTTAGCGTATGGCGCTCGCGCGCCTCCTGGCCAAAACTCTCCTGGACCTGGCGACGGAAGCCGTCGAGCTGTTCGCGAAGTGGCGAAAGGAGCACATTCAGGCTTTGGCGATTCTGTTCTTCTACCTTGCGCCCGCTCTGCTCAAAAATACGGTTTGCCAGATTCTCAAACTGCTCGTTAAGGCGCTGCTCGCTGTTGAGCATTTGACGGTGCTTATCTTCGGCATTGAGCCGCGTTTGCTCCAGCAGCGTGGTTAATTCACGGATGTCCGCTTCCTGCCCGCTGTTAATTTCCATTTGGGCACGGACTTCACGGTTAAGCTGCTCGCACTCTTCCCGCCAGTGTTGGCTTTGCTGAAGCTCCTGGCGCGCGGCGGCAAGCTCCCCGTAGATTTCACGCTGTTCTTCGTGCAAAGCCGCCAGCCGCTGAGCCGCACGCAGGCTGGCAATAAGCCAACCGGTCACTAAGCCCACCAGCCCAATGCCCAGCCCAAACAATAGTGAAATATCCATGCTTCCCCCAAAACGATACCAACAGCGGCAAGATAAAATTCTGCTGTATAAATGTCCAGATGAAAAGGGATTTTCCGGAAGGCGCTACGCAAAGCATAAAAAAAGCCGGCGAGCGCCGGCTTCGAATTGAAAACAGGGAAAACTACAGCAGGCGACGGGCCGCCTCGACCACGATTTTCACCGCGTGGCTTTCCGTTTTCTTCATGGTTTCCGCGTTAGGGATCTCTTGCTGAGTACGGTTCACGATAACCCCGGCAACCATACCCGCACGCAGGCCCTGGCTGGAGCACATGGTCAACAGCGTGGCGGATTCCATTTCATAGTTCATCACGCCCATCTCCTGCCACTCTTTCATCGAGCCCTTGAAGCGGCTAACGACGCGGCCGGAGAGCGTATCGTAACGCTCCTGCCCCGGGTAGAAGGTGTCTGAAGAGGCGGTTACGCCAATGTGGGTCGTGGCGCCCACGGCTTTTGCCGCTTCAACCAGCGCGGTGGTACAAGCGAAGTCTGCCACAGCCGGATATTCCATTGGCGCAAAGTGCAGGCTGGCCCCGTCAAGACGAACGGATGCGGTAGTCACCAGCACGTCGCCCACGTTGATGTTCGGCTGAATCGCACCGGTAGTCCCGACGCGCAGGAAAGTACGGATGCCAAGCTGCGCCAGTTCTTCAACCGCAATAGAAGTAGAAGGGCCACCGATGCCGGTAGAACAGATGATAACCGGCTTACCGTCCAGCTCAGCACGCCAGGAGGTGAATTCACGATGGGCAGCCAGCTTAACCGGCTTGTCCATCAGCGCGGCGATTTTTTCCACACGCTCAGGATCGCCAGGGACGATGGCGAGCGTAGCCCCTTGCAGGTCATTTTTAGTGAGGCCGAGATGGAAAACATCAGACTTGGACATAACAGACTCCTCTGTTGAGTAGGTTTCAGGAGAAGCAAAGCGACACTTTACAGAACCCCTGAGCATAATTTCGTGATGACGCTCACTTTGAATGAAACAAATTACATTATTTGTATTCACATAAGTGACCAAAGTCACACATACGAATCGATCGGGCTATTTTTTGAACTTCATCTGCGTTTTTTGGCGACCAGATTTGCTACTAATCCTGGCTATAGTTATCACACTGCGCTAATGCTGGTTCGGAGAAAACCATGAAACAAAAGCAAACAACACATAACACACCGGGCGAAGGCTTCGCACCGGCGGCCTCACCCATCGCTTCCACCACCGTGTTAACACCGGACGATGCCATTGTTTCCGGGGAAACGTCCATTCCAAGCCAGGGCGACAATATGCCGGCTTATCACGCGCGGCCTAAAAATGCCGATGGGCCGCTTCCTGTGGTTATCGTCGTTCAGGAGATTTTTGGCGTACATGAACATATCCGCGATCTTTGCCGCCGACTGGCGCTTGAAGGGTATCTGGCCATCGCGCCAGAACTTTACTTTCGCCAGGGCGAACCGGGAGACTTCGCCGATATTCCAACGTTGCTGAGCGGGCTGGTTTCAAAAGTGCCGGACAATCAGGTGCTGGGCGACCTTGACCATGTGGCCAGTTGGGCTTCCCGTAACGGAGGCGACGCGCATCGCCTGATGGTGACCGGTTTTTGCTGGGGCGGGCGCATTGCCTGGCTGTATGCCGCGCACAATCCACAGCTTAAAGCCGCGGTGGCGTGGTACGGCAAGCTGGTAGGAGACAAAACATTAAACTCTCCGCATCATCCCGTAGATATCGCCGTCAACCTTAATGCCCCGGTGCTCGGCCTATATGGCGGCCAGGATACCGGGATTTCTCAGGAAAGCGTCGAGACGATGCGCCAGGCACTGCGAGCGGCAAATGCCAATGCGGAGATCATTGTCTACCCGGAAGCCGGCCATGCTTTTAACGCAGATTACCGCCCGAGTTACCATGAAGAGTCGGCTAAAGACGGCTGGGAAAGGATGCTGGCCTGGTTTAAGCGGTATGGCGTGAGGAAATAGAAAAATGGGGGCCAGTTGCCCCCATTTTGTTTTTAGAACTATGCGCTACGCAGGTTCTGCGCCGCCTGCACCATGTTCGCCAGCGCCGCACGAGTTTCTGGCCATCCGCGCGTTTTCAGGCCGCAGTCCGGATTAACCCACAGGCGCTCTGCCGGTACGGACTCCGCAGCTTTCTTCAGTAACGCTTCAATCCACTCCACATCCGGAACGTTTGGGGAGTGAATGTCATACACGCCCGGCCCGATTTCGTTCGGGTATTCGAACTCTTTGAACGACTCCAGCAGATCCATATCGGAACGAGAGGTCTCGATGGTTATCACGTCTGCATCCAGCGCCGCGATAGAGTCCATGATGTCGTTGAACTCGCAGTAACACATATGGGTATGGATCTGGGTGTCGTCACGCACCACGGCGGCGTTCAGTCGGAAGGCTTCCACGCCCCACGCCAGATAAGCCTGCCAGTCGGACTGACGCAGCGGTAAACCTTCACGCAGAGCGGGCTCATCAATCTGGATGATACCGATACCCGCAGCTTCCAGATCCGCCACTTCATCACGCAGGGCCAGGGCAATCTGCTTCGCGATAGTCTCGCGAGAAACATCTTCGCGCGGGAAGGACCAGCAAAGAATCGTGACCGGGCCGGTCAGCATGCCTTTTACCGGTTTGTAGGTCAGGGACTGCGCGTATTTCGCCCACTCAACGGTGATCGGCTCAGGGCGGCTGATGTCACCGATAACAATCGGCGGCTTAACGCAGCGGGAACCGTAACTCTGCACCCAGCCATTCTGAGTAAACACAAAACCATCCAGATGTTCGCCGAAGTACTCAACCATGTCGTTACGCTCGGCTTCGCCGTGCACCAGCACGTCCAGGCCCAGACGCTCCTGCTCGGCAATCGCCTGTTTAATGTGTTCGGCGATGCCGGTGCGGTAGTTGTTGGCATCCAGCTTCCCTTTCTTGAAGTCCAGGCGCAGGCCACGGATTTCGGTCGTTTGCGGGAAGGAGCCGATGGTCGTCGTTGGCCACGCCGGCAGATTGAAACGTTCACGCTGTGCCGCCGCACGCGCGGTATAGGAACTCTGGCGCTGGCTGTCCTGCGCGGTGATTTTCGCCAGGCGTTCGCCCACTGCGGCATTGTGCACGCGCTTAGACTGACGGCGAGCCTGAATCGGCGCACTCCATTCGGCAATTTTCGCAGTATCGCCGCTGTTCAGCGCTTCGGTCAGTAAGGACAGCTCGGCACACTTCTGCAGGGCAAAGGCAAACCAGCTTTTAACTTCAGCATCCAGACGAGTCTCTACGCTCAGGTCGATTGGGCTGTGCAGCAGGGAGCAGGAAGAGGCAACCCACAGGTCACGTTTACCCACCAGGTCTTTCAGTTGAGCGTATTTCTCCGTCAGGTCGGCACGCCAGACGTTACGGCCGTTGATCACGCCCGCAGACAGCAGCCAGTTTGCAGGCAGCTTCTGATGAATCTCTTTCACATCATCTTTGCCGTGAACAAAGTCTACGTGCAGGCCCTGTACCGGCAGCGCGGTGATGGTATCCAGGTTTGGCCCCACCCCTTCGAAATAGGTAGTTAGCAGCAGCTTAACCTGGCCGGTCAACGCGTCGTAAGCTGGTTTGAACGCATCAAGCCACGCCTTTGGCAGCTCCAGAACCAGCGCAGGCTCGTCGATCTGCACCCATTCAACGCCGCGTTTCGCCAGCTCGGCCAGCACCTGCTGGTAAACCGGCAGAATGTCTTTCAGCAGGCTCAGGCGGTCAAACTGTTCGCCCTTCACTTTGCCCAGCCACAGGTAAGTCACCGGGCCCAGCAGCACGGGTTTCACGTTATGGCCCAGCGCAAGCGCCTCGTCGACTTCTTCCAGCAGCTGAGTCCAGGTCAGTTTGAACTGCTGACCTTTGGTAAATTCCGGCACCATGTAGTGGTAGTTAGTGTTGAACCATTTGGTCATTTCAGCGGCGGCGGCAGGCTCGCCGGTTGGCGCACGACCACGACCAATGCGGAACAGCGTATCGATATCGACGCTGCCGTCTTTGTTCTGATGACGAGCCGGCACGTTACCGAGCAGCAGGCTGGTGGTCAGAACATGGTCGTACCAGGCAAAGTCGCCCACCGGCAGTAATTCAACGCCGGCCTGTTTTTGTTGGTCCCAGTGGCGGGCGCGCAGCTCGCGGCCAACCGCCAGTAATTCTTCACGGGAGGTATTCCCTGCCCAGTAGCTTTCCTGTGCTTTTTTCAACTCGCGCTTAAGGCCGACGCGAGGGAACCCCAGGGTGTGATTATGGATTGTCATGGTCTGTCCTCTATTCGGTGCGATGTATTTAGCCATCCAGATGTTTACACTTCTATAATCCGCAGGTACTGTATATTCCTCAAGCGCAATTTGTTCATGCCGAAGTGAAGGACTTTCATGATCGAGATTAAACACCTGCGGACGCTGCAAGCGTTACGACACAGCGGTTCGCTGGCCGCCGCCGCCGCCGCCCTGCATCAGACCCAGTCGGCCCTCTCCCACCAGTTCAGCGATCTGGAGCAACGGCTTGGCTTCCGCCTGTTTATCCGTAAAAGTCAGCCGCTTCGCTTCACGCCACAGGGGGAGATCCTGCTGCAGCTTGCCGAACAGGTATTACCGCAGATTGGCCGCGCGCTGCAGGCCTGCAATGAGCCGCACCAGACCCGGCTGCGTATTGCGATTGAGTGTCATAGCTGCATTCAGTGGCTGACGCCTGCCCTGGAAACCTTCCGCCAGCACTGGCCGCAGGTGGAGATGGACTTTAAATCCGGCGTTACGTTTGATCCGCAGCCTGCGCTGCAGCAGGGCGAGCTGGATATCGTTCTGACATCAGATATTTTGCCGCGCAGCGGGCTACATTATTCACCGATGTTTGATTTTGAAGTGCGCCTGGTGATGGCGACCGACCACCCACTGGCGAAGAAAGAGAGCATTAAGCCTGATGACCTGGCGCTTGAAACGCTGCTTATCTACCCGGTACAGCGTGAACGCATGGATATCTGGCGTCATTTCCTGCAGCCCGCAGGAGTGAGCCCGTCGCTGAAAAACGTCGATAACACGCTGCTGCTGATTCAGATGGTGTCGGCACGGATGGGGATTGCCGCTCTGCCGCACTGGGTGGTGGAAAGCTTTGAGCACCAGGGCCTGATTGTTACCAGAACCCTGGGCGAAGGTTTATGGAGCCGCCTGTACGCCGCGGTACGTGACGGCGAACAGCGCCAGCCGGTGACCGAAGCGTTTATTCGCTCGACGCGCCAGCATGCCTGCGACCATTTACCGTTTGTGAAGAACGCGGAGCGACCCATCGGCGATGTACCCACAGCGAGGCCATTATCACCGTTCCCCCAATGATAAAGCTCGGCCAGTGGGGCTGCTCCTGCCAGATGGCAAGATTCACCAGCAGCCCGGCCGGGACATGCACGTTGTTCATGATGCCGAGCGTGCCGGCGTCCACCTGAGTTGCGCCGTAGTTCCACATAAAATAACCCAGCCCGGAAGCGACCACGCCAAGCCAGACCAGAATCCCCCACTGTAGCGTGGTGGTGGGCAATTTCTGCGGATTGCCCAGCGCAAACCAGGCAACAACGGCGACGATAAACGCCCCCAGATAGAACCACGAAAACGCGCAGTGCTGCGGCATCGGGTGAGTTTCCATCAGACGCTTGTAGCCCACCATGCCGATGGCAAAGCAGATATTAGCGCCCTGCACCAGCAGCAGGCCTATCCAGAAGTGATCGCTCACTTTGTCGTAGCGAATAATCGCCGCCCCGATAACCGCCAGTCCCGCGCTCAACGCATAGCCCCAGCGCAGTTTATTGCCGCTCAGCAGATCATAGATAAGCGTGACGTACAGCGGCGTCATCACCGTGAAAAGCAGGAATTCGGAAACCGTGAGGTAGAGATAGGCACGGAAGCTGAACAGGTACATCACGCCGAGCTGCAGCGCCCCCACCAGCATATACAGCAGCAGGGTTTTTAGCCGGTATCCCTTGAAGCGCAGGAACGGCAGAAACACCAGCGCGGCCAGGCCGATCCGCATCAGCACCGAGAAATAGCTGTCCACATGCCCGGCAAGGTATTCCCCAATCAGGCTAAAAGAGAAGGCCCACAGAATCGTGGTAATGATGAGTAATGGCACAATGAGCGGTCCGTAACGAACAAGATTGCGCCATTGTACTCAGAGGGCGTTACATCGGCTTAACTATTTAGTTGACGAGTGATTATTAATAAACCACTCGTCATTATGCCTGTTATTCAACCTTGAGGAACAACTTGCGAAGGTAGTGCGGCACGGCGTTATCGCCGTTGGTACCAATCACCTCAAGCTCCGGCAGCAGGTCTTTCAGGCGCTGGTGAGCGTTGCCCATGATGCAGCCCTTACCGGCCATGCTTAGCATTTCTGCGTCGTTCATGCCGTCGCCGAAGGCGATGCACTCTTTCAGGCTGTAGCCCATGGCTTTCGAGACCGCTTCCAGTGCGTGCCCTTTGGACACGCCGCCCGCCATCACTTCCAGGCAGGTAAGCGTGGAGAAGCTCACGTTGACGCGATCCCCCCAGCGGGCGTTGATCGCCTGCTCCAGCGGCAGCAACGTATCGTGATCGTCACAGGTGAAGAACACCTTGCTGACGCCATCCGCTTCAAGCAGGCCTGGCTCAAACAGGGTGTAGCTAAATTTGGCTTCCTGGAAATACTTCATCTCTTCCGGGCGATGGCGGTTCATAAACCACTCGTCGCCCTTATAGACGTTGGTCACGATATCCGGGCTGTTATGCACCACGCCAAACAGATCCTGGGCAATGTCATGGTCGAGATCGTGAGAGAAGAACAGATTGCCGTCGGTATCGTGCACGCGCGCCCCGTTAGAGGTGATCATGTACGCCTTGATCTCAAGGTTATCGCGGATTTGCGCCACGTCGATATGGTGACGACCGGTAGCAAAAACAAAGTTAACGCCTTCGGCTGTGAGCAGTTTTAACGTTTCTTTCGCGTAAGCGGAGAGGAAATGATCGGGAGATAGCAAGGTGCCATCTAAATCTGAAGCAACGACGTGGTACATAGAGATCCTCTAAAGAGATATATTCAATGAATTATGCCGGTCGAAAAATTCAAGCACGGCAGACAATGCTCTGGCTCGCATAGCGTCCTTCTCAAACAGGATCTCGTGATACGCGCCTTCAATGACGTAAGGTGTTTCCCCCTCACAAGGGTGGCCCGCCGCGGCCATAATTTCGCAGAATCGCTGGTGCGCGCGGTTATCAACCACTCGCTCCTCTTCTGCCTGGAGTAAAAAGATCGGCGTGGTGATGGCAGTGGCTCCTGCTAACACCTTTTCTCCGGCGAGGATCCCTTCGCGTACCCAATGGAACGTTGGCCCACCCACCCGCAATGCTGGCTCATCAGCATAAAAACGCAGGCTGCGGCGGTAGCGCTCTTCACTGTGGGTCAAAACGTTAACGCTAAACGGCAACGCGCGCCAGCGGCCTGTCCCTATGGCGTATCCTTCCCGAATACGTGGATGCCCTTCTGCCCAGTCAAGAATGTGGCGCACCATCCATTCCGGCCAGCGCAGCGTAATGCCGAACATCGGCGCGCAAAGCGCAACCGCGTCAAAAGCATCAGGTGCTTGCTGTAGCCATAATGCGGCAATAGCGCCGCCCATCGAATGGGCCAGCAGATAGCGTTTACGCCAGTGCCCCGACGCCACTTCCTGCTGGTAAAAGTGGTCAAAATCTTCGACATAGTCGCTAAAATTGACGACGTGCCCACGGTGAGAATCCGACAGCATCCGCCCTGAACGGCCCTGCCCGCGGTGGTCAATTATCAGGACATCAAACCCGCTATAAAACAGGTCATAGGCCAGCTCAGCATATTTCACGTAGCTTTCTATTCTGCCGGGGCAGACAACAATCACGCGATCGTGCTGCGGCGAACAGAAACGAACGTAGCGAACCGGCACGGCATCCACGCCGGTAAATTCGCGCTCTTCCCGCCTGCGCCAGAAGTCCGTTAGCGGACCCGTGGCAAAAGCAGCAAATGCGCCTTCCCGTTCTAACCATTCATTTTTATGCTGAGACATAGGGGTCGGCATCAGGTATCTGTGGTTTTTTTATGGCCCGTGGCACGCTTATCAACAATAGCGTATTGTGGCATAAAAGTGCGCGTTCAGGGAGTTTCGCATGACCTTCGAGTGGTGGTTTACCTATCTGCTAACCACAATAATTCTTAGCCTTTCACCCGGGTCCGGAGCCATTAATACCATGACCACCGCCATTAGCCACGGCTATCGCGGCGCGGCGGCTTCGATTACCGGGCTGCAAACCGGGCTGGCGCTGCATATTGTGCTGGTCGGCGTTGGCCTTGGGGCACTGTTCTCGCGTTCGCTGCTGGCCTTCGAAGTGCTGAAATGGGCGGGTGTCGCCTATCTTATCTGGCTGGGGATCCAGCAATGGAGAGCGGCCGGAGCGCTGGATTTGAATACTCTGGCAACCACCCAACCGCGCAGTAAACTGTTTAAGCGGGCGGTGTTCGTCAACCTGACCAACCCCAAGAGCATCGTGTTTCTCGCCGCCCTGTTCCCGCAGTTTATTGTGCCTCACCAGCCTCAGGCGATGCAGTACGTGGTGCTCGGCGTAACAACGGTGGTGGTGGATATCATCGTGATGATTGGCTATGCAACTCTGGCAAAACGCATTGCCGCCTGGATTAAGGGGCCGCGCCAGATGAAGGCGTTGAACCGGGTCTTCGGTTCGCTGTTTATGCTGGTTGGCGCGCTACTTGCCGGAGCGCGCCAGGCCTGATTATCGGGAGATAATCAGGTGAATACCAAAACCGGTGAACAGAGCGCCCGCCATACCGTCGATCCATTTGGCGAGGCGCTGATAGCCGCGACGCATTTTCGGTAAAGCAAACAGGCTCGCCACAATCGTGAACCAGGCGAAAGTTTCAATCGCAATCAGCACAAACAGGCCCCAGCGCTCAGCGCTGCCCACGTCGTCGCCAACAAACAGCGAGAACACGCTGCCGAAGTAGATAATCGCTTTCGGGTTTGCCAGGTTCGTCAACAGCCCTTTCACAAAGCTCTTCCCGCCGCTCGCCAGCTCAACTTTCGGGGCTTCTTCGCCTTTAGCTTCTTTCTTGAATGCGCCGCGCAGCATCTGATAGCCCATCCAGCACAGATACAGGCCGCCGCCGACCATAATGATGTTATGCAGCCAGGCCATTTTTTCGAGGATCAGGTGCAGGCCAAGCAGCGCTACGCCCGCCCAAACCATAACGCCAGCGGTAATGCCCAACACGCCCATCATCGCCTCTTTACGAGAGCGGCTTACGGCTGTCTGGGAAACAAAGAAAAAGTCAGGACCCGGGCTCATCAGGGCAACGATGTGCACCAGCGCCACGGTCAGGAATAGCATTAACATAGGGAATAGCTCGCGTGCAGATAATTTGAAGAGTCATTATCCTGCCACTTTTCATCGCGGCAGGCTACTCTTCATCCACACCGTCGACATGGTCGCGAATCATCGTCATGAACGGGCGGCCAAACCGCTCCAGCTTGCGCGTGCCCACGCCGTTAATCCCCAGCATTTCACCCGGCGACAGCGGCATCTGCTCGGCCATTTCAATCAGCGTGGCATCGTTGAACACCACGTAAGGTGGAATATTTTCTTCGTCAGCGATGGACTTGCGCAGCTTCCTGAGTTTGGCGAACAGTTTGCGATCGTAATTGCCGCCAAAAACTTTCTGGCTGGCGCGCGGCTTAATAGCCACGACGCGCGGTACCGCCAGCATGAGCGGCTCTTCGCCACGCAGATAAGGACGCGCCGCTTCCGTAAGCTGGAGGGCCGAGTGTGCGGCAATATTTTGCGTCACCACGCCAAGGTGAATGAGCTGGCGAATCACGCTGACCCAATGCTCGGTGGTGTGCTCGCGGCCTTCACCGTAAATCTTCAGCTTGTCATGGCCGAGGTCGCGAATACGCTGATTATTAGAACCGCGCAGCACTTCAACCACGTAGCCCATACCAAAACGCTGGCCGACGCGGTAAATGCAGGAAAGTGCTTTTTGTGCATCCATCAACCCGTCATAGCGACGAGGCGGATCGAGACAAATATCGCAGTTGCCGCATGCCTGCTGCCGGCCTTCGCCGAAATAGTTGAGCAGCACCAGGCGGCGGCAGGTTTGCGCTTCGGCAAACGCTCCCATGGCATTGAGCTTGTGGCGCTCGATGTCCTGCAGTTGCCCCGGCGCTTTCTCTTCGAGGCATTTGCGGAGCCAGGCCATATCCGCCGGATCGTAAAACAGCATCGCTTCTGCAGGCAGGCCGTCGCGCCCGGCACGGCCGGTTTCCTGGTAATAAGATTCGATGTTGCGCGGGATATCGAAGTGGGCGACAAAACGCACGTTCGGCTTGTTAATACCCATGCCAAACGCGACGGTTGCCACCACAATTTGCAGGTCATCGCGCTGGAATTTTTCCTGTACGTCACCGCGCACCTGATGCTCCAGGCCCGCGTGGTAAGCGCCGGCGCTGATGCCTTTGCTTTGCAGGCGGGCGGCGATGTCTTCAACCTTTGCCCGGCTGTTGCAGTAGATAATCCCGGATTTACCGCGCTGTTCCTGAATGTAGCGGGTGAGCTGATCGAGCGGCTTAAACTTCTCCATCAGCATGTAGCGAATATTCGGCCGGTCAAAACTGCTGATTTGTATAAACGGATCGTTAAGCCCCAGCAGGCGAACAATATCAAGCCGCGTGGTGTCGTCAGCCGTTGCCGTTAATGCCACAAAGGGGACGGCAGGCAGCCGTTCGCGAAGCTGGCCAAGAGCGGCATATTCCGGGCGGAAATCATGCCCCCACTGCGAAATACAGTGCGCTTCATCCACCGCAACCATAGAAAGCTGCCAGTGGCTGAGATGGTCGATGAAG
The DNA here is from genome assembly GCF_013386425.1 of Cedecea sp. P7760. Taxonomy (NCBI): domain Bacteria; kingdom Pseudomonadati; phylum Pseudomonadota; class Gammaproteobacteria; order Enterobacterales; family Enterobacteriaceae; genus Cedecea; species Cedecea sp. P7760. The sequence goes on from NZ_JACARU010000021.1 coordinate 30,103, forward strand.
TTATCCATCATCAGGCGTTCAGGCGCGATATACAGCAGGCGGATTTGCCCGGTACGGCAGCCGGTCATCACTTCCATCTGCTGTTCGCGAGTCTGGGTCGAGTTAAGGCAGGCGGCAGCCACGCCGTTCGCCAGCAGCTGATCCACCTGGTCTTTCATCAGGGATATCAGCGGGGAGACCACCACGGTCAGGCCGCCGAACACCAGCGCAGGAATTTGATAACACAGCGATTTACCACCGCCTGTCGGCATCACCACCAGGCAGTCACGCCCCTCCAGCACCGTATCGATGATGGTTTCCTGGCCCGGACGGAACTGTTGGTACCCGAAGGTTTCCTGCAGAACCTGCCTCGCCAGCGACGCCTGATTGATTACTTCCGCCTGTGCCACGCTATCCCCACTACCTAAAATTCAGGCGCCATTTTCAGCGCCTGGAAGAGAAACTGCAATGCTTTAGAAAAGATCGTTTAGCATAACGCCTACGCCAACTCGTGTCTGGTTAAAGTTGTAATCGATGAGCGATTCGCCGTAGCCGCTGTAGACCTGGGTGTAGAAGCGAACGTTTTTCGAGATCGGATAGCTCACGCCAAACTCTGCCCCGCCGTAGCCGCTGTTCCAGTTATACTGCCCCTTCACGCTGAATATCGCCTCGCCCAGCGAGTAGCCTACTTTGAGCTGGTAATAGCCCATGTATTTGGCGATATCCGGGTTATCTTCAACGCTCCCAACCACATACCAGGGTTTCACCTCAACCTGCCAGTTTCCGTTCTGCGCCATCAGGCGGGTGTAAAGGCGGTTCCAGCCGCGAGAAGTCGGGTCAGAGCGACCATTCGAATCATGGTTATAGCCAAACTCGACGTCCCTTAGCGTCCAGCCAGCAAACGTGGTGTCCGTTGCAAAGCCGAGGAACAGCTGAGGCTCATAGTTGGTTTCACGAAACGGTGAGGATTCATTGCGATTAGAAAGTTGCCACCAGGATTTCTGGGTGTAGGAAGCGCCCAGCACCGAGTTATCCCCCAGAATGCCGCGCCACAGCGGGAACGCCAGGCTTAGCTGGAACTTCACTTCATCTTTGCGGGCATTGTGCGCCCAGTCATAAGAGCTAATCGCCTCTTTGTTCATATCGCTGGTCCAGGTGTACAACAGGTAGTTTGTGTCGTACGGGTACAGCGTGAACGGGTTGTCATGTTCCTGCAGCAGGTTGGCAATAATACTGCCGTGCACGGCCGGCTTGTCGTGGATCTTATCGATAGTCGCTTCTTGTGCGAAGGCGGTCAAAGGCAGCATCGCAGCCATTCCCCACCCCAGAGGTTTCAGCATTGGTCCCGTTCTCCATAACAAAATAAGTTTCAAAATATTTATCGCCGATCATTCTACAGCGGGATGCCCTAAAGCGCGTCCCTTCGGTTCCTAAAGTGGAAAGCAACAATTGAGAAGCATAAACTACACATCTTGTTAACTTATCCGTTATTTGTTCGAGGAATGAACCATGTCTTCCCCTGTTCTGACCACAGAAGCCGCCCTCAAGCTGGTGGGCGAAATCTTCGTGTATCACATGCCTTTTAACCGTGCCCTAGGCCTGGAACTGGACCGATACGACAAAGCCTTTGCCCAGCTGAGCTTTAATAATCAGCCAATGATGGTGGGAAACTGGGCACAAAGTATTTTGCATGGCGGCGTTATCGCCTCCGCGCTGGACGTTGCGGCAGGCCTGGTCTGCGTGGGCAGCACGCTGACGCGCCATGACACCATCACCGAAGACGAGCTGCGCCAGCGCCTGTCAAAAATGGGCACCATCGATTTGCGCGTTGATTATCTGCGTCCCGGTCGAGGAGAACGCTTCACGGCCAGCAGCAGCCTCCTGCGTGCCGGGAATAAAGTCGCGGTGGCTCGCGTGGAGCTGCATAACCAGGATCAGCTGCACATCGCCAGCGCGACGGCTACCTACATGGTAGGGTAAGGATGTAAACCCTGTTATTATTTGCTCACTATTTTTTTGCTGAGTTTTCTTCATGGATCCGAAACAGACGCGTCAGGGAGTCATGCTTGCCCTGACGGCCTACTTTATCTGGGGCATCGCGCCGGTATATTTCAAACTTATTCACTACGTACCGGCCACCGAAATCCTGACCCACCGCGTTATCTGGTCGTTCTTCTTTATGCTGGCGCTGATCACCGTCTGCCGCCAGTGGCCGCAGGTCAAACGTTCCTGCCAGAACCGTAAAAAAATCCTCGCGCTGGCGTTAAGCGCCGTGCTGATTGGCGGTAACTGGCTGCTTTATATCTGGGCAGTAAATAATCACCACATGCTGGAAGCCAGCCTGGGCTACTTCATCAACCCTCTGGTCAACGTTGTGCTGGGCATGCTGTTTTTAGCCGAGCGCTTCCGCCGTATGCAGTGGGTTGCCGTATTGCTGGCGGCCTGCGGCGTGCTGGTGCAGCTGTGGACTTTTGGCTCGCTGCCGATAATCGGCCTGGGCCTCGCCTTCAGCTTTGCTTTCTACGGTCTGATCCGCAAAAAAATTGCCGTAGATGCACAGACCGGAATGCTGTTTGAAACGCTGTGGCTGCTGCCGATTGCGGCCATTTACCTGTTTGGCATCGCCAATAGCGCCACCAGCCATATGGGCATGAACCCGTGGTCGCTGAACCTGATGCTTATCGCTGCAGGCGTGATTACCACCGTGCCGCTGCTCTGTTTTACGGCCGCCGCGACGCGTCTGCGCCTGTCAACGCTGGGTTTCTTCCAGTATCTGGGGCCAACGCTGATGTTCCTGCTGGCGGTGACGTTCTATGACGAAGTGGTGAGCGAAGATAAGCTGATCACTTTTGGCTTTATCTGGGCGGCGCTGGCGCTGTTTATCGCCGACGCGATTTACACTCAGCGGCGCACCAAAGCCCTGTCGGCGAAGTAGACGTAAAAAAGGAGCCTTTCGGCTCCTTTTCTCTTACAACCAGTTTTTGCGCTTAAAGTAGAGATAAGGCGCTAAGCCGGCGAGCATCATAAAGATAATCGCGCCGGGGTAGCCAAAGCTCCACTTCAGCTCAGGCATAAACTCGAAGTTCATCCCGTAGCTGGACGCCACCAGCGTCGGCGGCAGGAAGACAACCGAGACCACCGAGAAGATCTTGATGATGCGGTTCTGCTCGATGTTGATAAAACCCATCGCCGCCTGCATCAGGAAGTTAACCTTCTGGAACAGCGATTCGTTATGCGGCAGCAGGGATTCGATATCTCGCAGAATTTCGCGAGCCTGTTCCAGCTGGCTGCCCGGCAAACGCGCTTTGCGCACGAGGAAGTTAAGCGCGCGCTGGGTATCCATCAGGCACAGGCGAACTTTCCAGCCGATATCTTCCAACTCTGCCAGCGTCGAAAGCGCGGCATCGTATTCGTCGCCCTGATGCCCTTCCATGATCACCCGGCTGAGCTGCTCCAGGTCGCTATAGATGTTTTCGATTTCATCCGCCAGCTGTTCGATTTTGGTTTCAAACAGGTCCAGCAGCAGTTCCCACGCGTTACCGTCCACCATCGACTGATTACGGGCACGCATACGATAGAGGCGAAATGCCGGCAGTTCGCGTTCACGCAGCGTATAAAGGCGGCCTTCACGAATCGTAAAAGCGACCGTGCTGTTGCCCGCGTGATCGTCCGCATCTTCAAAGAAGAAAAAGGAGTGGATGTGAAGGCCGTCTTCGTCCTCGAAGAAACGCGCGGACGCCTCGATGTCTTCCAGCTCTGGTCGGGTTGCCAGGCTTTGGCCAAGTTCCGTTTGCACACGCTCTCGCTCGCTCTCTTCCGGCTCGACGAGATCGACCCATACCGAGTTGGCAAGGGTATCCGTCTCGTCCAGCTCAAGGCGGGCAAGGCGATTATTTTCCAGTTGAAATGCGCTCAGCATGACCGGGACTCCCAATGCAAAAAAAGATCAGGGACAATTCGGTTGGCACACAGACAGAAACAATAGAGGTTTCAGACCATTAAACAGTCTGACTCAAGGGGCGACGGAATGAAAATACACGAGGTCGCTGACAACCACGAAGGCTATCAGCATTAGAGGATAGCCTTAGAAGTTGTACCTGGATGACAGGTTATTGAGCCAGCATCTACTGGGTGTGTCCAAGGCGAGTGTCCTCTTAGCGTATTCGTGCGCGCATGTTACGCCACCACCAATATGGCGTCAACACGCAACGGGACACGGCTGAACAAGTTCATACCAGTGACATATTAAGGGTAGCGTACACGCAGAAAATAGCGATTATTTTCTGTAGCTTACACTGTTTCTAAGCGAGCGTAAGCGGCAACCAGCCACTTAATTCCCTGCCCCTGGAACGCCACCTGCAGACGGCTGTGCTCGCCGCTGCCTTCCAAATTCACAATGGTGCCTTCGCCAAATTTCGGATGACGTACGCGCTGCCCCAGGCTAAACCCCGAATCGTTCTGCGCAATCGGCGTGCCCATACGCTGATGGCTGACCGGGCGGCTGATGCTGGCGCGCAGACGCACCTCTTCCACACAGTTTTCCGGCAGCTCGCCGATAAAGCGCGAGGGGCGATGGTAGGCTTCTTTGCCGTACAGGCGACGTGTTTCTGCGTAGGTCAGCGTCAGCTTCTGCATCGCCCGGGTTACGCCGACGTAGGCCAGACGGCGCTCTTCTTCCAGGCGCCCGCCCTCGTCGAGGGACATCTGGCTCGGGAACATGCCCTCTTCCATTCCCACGATAAACACCTGCGGGAATTCGAGGCCTTTCGCCGAGTGCAGGGTCATCAGTTGCACCGCGTCCTGCCAGGTGTCCGCCTGCCCTTCACCCGCTTCCAGCGCGGCGTGGGAGAGAAACGCCTGCAGCGGCATTAAATCTTCATCTTCGTCGTTGTAGCTGAACTGGCGCGTTGCCGTTACCAGTTCCTCTAAGTTCTCAATGCGGGTCTGGCCTTTCTCGCCTTTTTCCTGCTCATACATCATGAACAGCCCGGAATCTTTAATCACCCGGTCGGTCTGGACATGCAGCGGCATATCCGCCGTTTCATGGGCGAGCGCATCAATCAGCTCCATAAAGCGCTGCAGGGCCGAAGCTGCACGACCGGCCAGCGCTTTTTCCTGCAGCAGCAGGCGGCAAGATTGCCACAGCGTTAGTTGCTGGTCGCGGGCAGTCTGGCGTACCACGTCAAGCGTGCGATCGCCGATACCGCGGGTTGGCGTATTCACCACACGCTCAAAGGCAGCATCGTCGTTGCGGTTGGCCATCAGGCGCAAATAGGAGAGCGCATCTTTGATTTCCTGGCGTTCGAAGAAGCGCATCCCGCCGTAGATACGGTAAGGCATGCTTCCCTGCAGCAGCGCCTCCTCCAGCACTCGCGACTGGGCGTTACTGCGGTACAGAATGGCGCACTGCTCCAGCGCGCCGCCGTTTTCCTGCCAGGTTTTAATACGGTTGACCACGAAGCGGGCTTCGTCCAGCTCGTTGAACGCACAATAGATTGAGATAGGCTCGCCGTCGCTGCCGTCGGTCCACAGCTCTTTGCCGAGTCGGCCGGAGTTATTGGCGATCAGGGCGTTGGCCGCATTCAGAATGTTGTTCGTCGAGCGATAGTTTTGCTCCAGACGGATAGTTTGCGCCCCCGGGAAGTCATTCAGGAAGCGCTGGATATTTTCTACCTGAGCGCCACGCCAGCCGTAGATCGACTGGTCATCATCGCCCACGATCATCACTTTACCGGTATCTCCGGCCAGCAGGCGGATCCACGCATACTGGATGCTGTTGGTATCCTGGAATTCGTCCACCAGGATATTGGTGAAGCGCTCACGGTAGTGGTTCAGGATGTGCGGCTTGTTCAGCCATAGCTCGTGGGCGCGCAGCAGCAGCTCGGCAAAGTCCACCAGCCCGGCGCGGTCACAGGCTTCCTGATAGGCCTGGTAAACTTTCTGCCAGGTTTGCTCCACCGGATTACCGTAGCTTTCGACGTGGTGCGGGCGCAGCCCTTCATCTTTTTTGCCGTTGATGTACCACATCGCCTGGCGCGCAGGCCACTGCTTATCATCCAGGTTCATGGCTTTAATCAGGCGCTTAAGCAGGCGCAGCTGATCTTCGCTGTCGAGGATCTGGAAGTCCTGCGGCAGGTTTGCATCCATGTGGTGAGCGCGCAGCAGACGGTGCGCAAGGCCGTGGAAGGTGCCGACCCACATGCCGCCCTGGCTGGTGCCCATCAGTTGGCCAATACGGTGGCGCATTTCCGCCGCCGCTTTGTTGGTAAAGGTCACCGCCATGATGGAGTAAGGCGAGCAGTTTTCTACCGTCATCAGCCACGCAATGCGGTGCACAAGCACGCGCGTCTTACCACTGCCTGCCCCGGCCAGCACCAGCATATTGCTGCGCGTGGCGGCAACCGCTTCGCGCTGTTTATCGTTGAGGCTGTCGAGCAGGTAAGAAACGTCCATTGGCACCGCCGAAAAAGAGAAAGAGTTGGCACAGCCAACCACTGGTGATTTATACAGAATTATTGTTGATTATATCAGCGCGGTCAGGGATGCCAACCGCGAAATCTCGAGATGCGGCAGCAAACGGCTGTCATCGATTCGCATCAGGTCGCCCTCACGCAGGTTAATCCAGCAGGCCTGCATACCGCAGCGCACCGCACCTGCTACGTCAGTAGTCAGGTCATCACCTACGTGCAGGATTTGCTCCAGCGGAACGCCTAAGCGCTCGGCAGCGGTATGGTACATATCGCTGAAGGGTTTAGCGCGACCATCCGGCCCGGCGCGAAGAATAAATTCAAAGTAGTTATCCAGCCCAAACAGGTGCGGCTCTGCGTTACCGTTGGTGATTGCCACCAGCGGCCATTTCTTCGCAAGCTTTGCCAGCGTGTCGTGCGTTTCCTGCGGCACGTCGATGCGGCTACGCCACTGAGCAAAGTTTTCCATCGCCGCGTCGGCACCGGAAAAAGCCTCTTCAGGACTAAGCCCGGCATCCAGCATCATCTGCTCGACGGCACGACGGCGCCATTCGGTAACGTCATGATAGATTTCCGGCTCTTTCAGGCGTAGCGCTTCCCGGCTGCGGTGGAAGTCCCGTGCGGTAAAGGCGCTAAGCTTCGGATGATAGCTCTGCACAAAGGCCAGAGACTCCTGAGTGGTACGCATAATCACCGGATGGTTATCATAAAGCGTATCGTCGAGGTCGAAGGTCAGGGCGGCAATTTGCCCGAGTGGGCGGTAAAAATGCATTACGATTTCCCCCGTTTGGCGCGTGGATGCGCGGCATCATACACCGAGGCTAAATGTTGAAAGTCGAGATGGGTATAAATTTGGGTGGTGGAAAGATTGGCGTGCCCGAGCAGCTCCTGAACGGCGCGCAAATCGCCGCTGGACTCCAGCATATGCGTGGCAAAAGAGTGGCGCAGTTTATGCGGATGTACGTGGCTGCTTAACCCTTGCCTGATGCCCCACTCAGCAAACCGCTTTTGCACGTTGCGGGCGGATATTCGTTTGCCCGTCTTCGCCAGGAAGAGCGCATCATCGTCCGGGCCAAACAGCTCACGCAGATCCAGCCAGTGCTCAACCCAGGTGACCGCACTGCGCCCAACGGGTACGCGGCGCTCTTTGCTGCCCTTACCCATCACCCAGACTTCACCGGTCGAAAGATCGATGTGGCCACAGTTCATGTTCACCAGTTCTGAAAGACGCAGGCCTGCGCCGTACATGGCTTCCAGCATCGCACGGTCACGTACCGCCAGCGGATCGTTCAGATCGATGTCCAGCAGATGGTTTACATCATCGACTTCGATGTTCTTCGGCAGGTGACGACCAGCTTTTGGCGTAGTGATGCCTTTGGCCGGATTCGCCTTTAGCTCTCCCTGGCCGATCATCCAGTCAAAAAAGCTGCGCAGTGCTGAAAGTCTTAGCGCCAGGCTGGAGGCCTGCAGGCCAGCTCTGCGGCTACGCACGGCCAGAGAACGCACGGCGGCGGCGTCGCATTGCTGCCAGCCGCTGAGCTTCATCTCTTCGGCAATGTGGATAATCGCCGTGAGTTGGCGCCGGTAGTTCAGGAGAGTGAGCGGGCTGAGCTGGCGCTCAACCTTCAGATATCGAAGAAAGCCATCAACGTGAGAGGTTAATACGGAAGCGGTCATGCACGCTCAACCCAGCGCTCCAGCAGATCGGGCAGCATCAGCGCAAGCTCGTGCAGCAGCTGAGTGCCCTGTCCCTGCTGATAGTGTTGCGGGTCGCGGCTGCTAAACAGCAGAACGCCAAGATCGCCGTCGTTACCCATCAGCGACATAGCAACGGAACCAATCGCTTTCGCCTGCGGCAAGACCAGCAACAGCTCCGGGCCATTGAGTGGGCCAAGATAGTGCTGGCTTTCGCCAAGGCGCTGAATGCGCAGCGGCTCAAAGGCCTGACGATTCAATGCCAGATGGGTAAAGTCCGAGGGAGCGCCGATGCGCCAGCGGTCGGCAAAAAGCCGGACATTCGCCCCCGCCAGCCCAATTTCCCGCGCCCAGCGGTGCAGCCGGTTCAGCATCTCCTGCAGGCTGGAAGCCGAGGCCAGCCGGCCCTGAAGCTTCAGCAGCCGGTAGAACAGGCCTTCGTTGGCGCTCGCCTGCTCCATCAACAACGTCATGTTCTCTTCGAGGTTGTTGATATGGTTACGGCTGCGGGCCATATGCCATTCCACCAGCGAAACGGTGCCGCGAACCGGGTGAGGAACCTGCATGCTCTCCACCTGGTGGGCATTGCGAATAAAGAAATCGGGGTTGCGCTGTAAGTATTCGGCAACGGCGAGATCGTTAAGCTCAAGAAGGGCTTCTTGCTGTTCCTCGGCATTCTTCATAGATGTATAAATCCATCATAGACGTGGGCCGCCGGGCCGGTCATATACAGCGGTGAACCGGGCCCTTTCCAGGCGATATCAAGGCGACCGCCGGGCAGTTCAACCCGCACCTGCTCCGCCAGTAATCCTTGCTGAATGCCAACCGCCACTGCACCACAGGCGCCGCTGCCGCAGGCCTGGGTTTCACCCGCGCCGCGCTCATAAACGCGCAGTCGGATGTGTTCGCGGCTTACCACCTGCATAAAGCCGATGTTGGCACGTTCCGGGAAGCGCTCATGGCCTTCCATCACCGGTCCCAAAGTCTCTACCGCGGCGGTTTCGATGTCATCGACCTGAATCACGCAGTGCGGGTTACCCATTGAAACCACGCCGCACATAATGGTTTGTTCGGCGGCACGCATAATATAGGTCTTTTCCGCTTTGTTTGCCCGGAACGGTACCTGAGAAGGTTCGAAGTTCGGCTCGCCCATGTTGACGCGCACCGTCTCATCTTCCGTGACGCTCAGAACCATTCGGCCATTGGCGGTGCTGACGCGAATTTCACGCTTATTGGTCAGCCCTTTCAGGCGCACAAAGCGGGCAAAACAGCGTGCGCCGTTGCCACACTGGGAAACTTCACTGCCGTCGGCGTTAAAGATCCGATAATGGAAGTCGAGATCGGGATCGTAAGGTGGCTCAACGATCAGCAGCTGATCGAAACCCACACCATGATGACGATCCGCCAGGCGCCGGATCAGCTCCGGAGAGAAATAAACATTCTGCGTCACCGCGTCGACGACCATAAAGTCATTACCGAGGCCATGCATTTTAGAGAACTGCATCTTCTGCTCCATTAGCGCGGTTACAAAGCACGGTTTAGCTAGTAAACAACCTGAGTCGGTGCGTCATCAATGCCGCGACTGTTGCGGACCGGTGCCGTCTGGACAGGTTTTTCAGGGGTTGCGCTATGGGTAGTCGGCGTCGCTTTTTTATCGGCCGGAGGGAAATAAAGAGGCCCCTTCAGGCCACAGCCGGTAAGGCTTACAAGCGTCAGTGCCAAAGCTAGAGGGCAGAAAATCTTCTTCATTATCGGGTAGCCTGTGATTCACTATTCTGCCGTCTATCATCGCAGGTGAACCCTGAAAAGCAATACTCTTCGTTACCCAGACCGCTGAAAATAGCCTTCCCGCAAACCAGGCAAGAAAATAATCTCTGGTTTACGCTACTTATGGGGCCTCCGTTCGGAAAATGCCGGGCGCCGCCTCCTCACTGCTCCAGGCTGATGCTGTTGTCTTTCATGAGGTAACGCAGATGAAACGGATTGGTATTACGGGTCTTGAACGTGAAGCAATGCAGAATTTAATCGAACGGGCTGCGCCCGGCAGGTTTACCACTCAGTTGGTGAGCGACATTGATGCAGCAAATTACGTTAAGCGAGGCGAACTTCATTACACTATCGGCGCATTTAAGTCGGGCATTGGTCCCGCGCTGGACGTTGCTGTAGCCGTACTCGGCCCGGAAAAATGCTGTACCGTGACGCGCCCCGGCTCCCCTGCCAGAGAGGAACAAATCGCCCGCTGGGTGCGGGACGGGAAAGTCGCCTTCGGCATCGCTATTGAAAACGCGCCGCACGCCGTTCCTTTGCTAGTGCACTATCTGGATGATGCCTGAGCGGCAGTTTCTAATTGACGGCGATGCTTTTATACTGCCCTGAAATCTCAACAGGAAGCAGACATGAACGACAGCGAATTCCACCTTTTAGCCGATAACCTGTGGCGTACTATCGAAGAGCGCCTGGATGACTGGGACGGCGATAGCGATCTTGACTGTGAGATCAACGGCGGCGTGCTGACCATCAGCTTTGAAAACGGCAGCAAAATCATCATCAATCGCCAGGAGCCGTTACACCAGGTGTGGCTGGCAACCAAAAGCGGCGGTTATCACTTCAACCTGAAAGGTGACGAGTGGATTTGTGACCGTAGCGGCGCAGAGTTTTGGCAATTGCTGGAAGAAGCCAGCACGCAGCAGGCGGGTGAAGCGGTTAGCTTTCGCTGATTATTGCTGATACTGCTGCAGCAGCGGCGCTGAGTTATCGTCCGGATTGACCGGCGCGGCTGTTGCCATTGACTGGGTGCGGAACGGAATGACCTGCATCCGGCCATCAACCTTCACAATCTGATAGAACTGCGGCAGGTTGAAGTTAATGAAGCTTGAGCCGTAGGTAAAGCGATCGTGGGACGAGGAGTAGAAGCGGCTAACGTCGCGCACCAGCTCTTCTTTGCTGCCTTCGCAGTGGTGATAAACCTCGGCGCGGTTGCTCTCATCCAGTATATAGATGTTGAAGCCCTGATCTTCGCTGGCCTCTTCAAAGAAGAACTGAATAATCCCTTCACTGGCAAAGCCATCCACCACCGCCGGCAGTTGAACCTGGTTGGTGCCTACCTGCACCGACAGGCCGTGCAGCTTGTTGTGCGAAATCGCGCCATAGAACTCAACGGCGTTTTCCAGCTTCTGAACGGAGACGTTCAGCCGCTCAAAGAACAGGCCCCAGGTCTGGCCGGAAACGCGCAGCGCTTTGAAGCGGCCCGGTTCCTGACGCGTGCTGGAAAGGCGGAATTCGATGCATTCAGACACCAGCTGCTGCACGCGAGTACGAATCAGGCCGCGCAGATGCTGGCTATAGCAGAAGACCTCGACGCTATCCGGCGGGGCGGCATCCTGGTGCATTTTACCGAGAATGGTTTTTAACGCTTCGATCATCGCCTGCTCGCCGTTGAAGTGCAGGGTACGCACCTCATTCCACGAGTTGCGGTACAGCAGATCAACGCTGCCAATCAGGCACTGCTGCTGCTCACCGAAGCTGAACACGTCCAGCTTGCGGAAGTCGAAGTGCACCACCTGATTGCGGAAGGCTGCCGTCGGGTCGTACTCGAGGTTGACGATAATCGCCAGATGGCGAATCTCGCACGGGCTGTACAACGCTTTCGGCGTTGGGGCCGGGAGACGAAGCGGGAAGTGATGGGAAACATCCGCCACCATTTCCTGTAGCTTAGGTAAGTCACAAATGCCGTTGCCCTTAATAAACAGGCGGGTACGCGAGGTCAGCAGGCCGTTAAAGTACGCCCATGCCACCAGCTTATTAAGATAACGGTTATATTCCAGCGGTTGATGGCTGACGATGGAGTCCATGTTTGGCGCGCGATTGTAGAGATACCAGCCGGAGCGGTTGGCTCGGCCAGGCGGCACATGGATAAAGGTCAGGTTCGGTTCAGAGAGATCCGGGGAAATTTGCGGGTTAACGAGCGTGACTTTGCCCGGCAGCGCTTCAAACGCGGCGTACAGCTTACGCGTTAACACGCCGATGTCCTGCGGGCTGGCCGAAACGCTAAGGTTGTTGCGGCGCGCAAAGCGGATCAGGTTGCGGTAGCTCTGCATCATCGCATCGAGCAGCTCGTTATGCGCTTCGCGTACCTGGTCGATTTTCCAGTTCGCCCGGTTATCCAGCATCGCCAGGCGGCTATCGTCCCAGCCCCAGCTTTTCACCATCTGGCTCAACACTTCACGACGCCAGCCCACACAGGTGCGCTCACGCGAGAGTTTTTCACAGACCTTCAGGTAGAAACAGCGGCGAACCAGGTCCAGGCGCGCATGATCTTCAATTTGCGTCAGGTACTCGGTAACGCGCTCCAGCATCATGCAGTACGGGTCGAGACCAAAAGAGACTATCTCGCCGTCGTGCAGGCGCTGCTTGATATCTTTAGCCAGCAGGCGGGTGTTCGGGTATTCCCAGGAGTAGGCTTCCAGCAGCAGCGTTTTCAGCACCGCCTTATACGGCGAATCGATGCTTTTATACAGCTGCCACAGGCTGGCACCAAAGTACTCTTCGGCGGACAGGGAGCTTAAGCCACCGAGATCCAGCCACTCGTTTGGCGTCAGCACGCCCTGAGCATAAAGGGTCATTACGTAATCGTCGTAATGCTCTTCTTCATCGCCCGGGACCATGTTCCACAGAATGCGTTTCCCGGCCAGACGCACGGCCGTACGGTAAAACTCGTCCAGCAGCAGGATGTGCTGGGTAGAACCGCAGTCTTCGCCGCCCAGGCTGCCGCTTTCGTTGTGGCGGAAGCGGTTTTCATCGATCAGGAAGAAGCTAACCTCGACGCCAAGGGACGCCGCCCAGCTTTCCAGCAGGCTGCATTTACGCTGCAGCAGGTGGCGCTCGTCATTATCGAGCCAGGACTGGTGACAAACCCAGATATCAAGGTCAGAAGAGCAGCTCTGCCCCACGGAGGAGGTGCTGCCCATAGAATAGAGGCCGGTGATCGGCAGTTCGCCCGCTGGCGTCTCCTGAGGCGGCATGCCGCGCTGCAGTTCGAGTTCGTCCAGGTAGTGGCGTTGGGTTTCATCAGGCGTGTAGATGCAAATGCCACAGGGAACGTTACCGTCAAGGTAACCTGGCATCAGCGGGTGATGATAATGTAATAACGTTGGCAGTAGACTGTAGACCTGTTGAAAGGCAGGCCCCATAGCAGCAAGCGCACGATCTACGCGCAGTTGGTTGATGGCATCCAGTCTCTGTTTAAGTGTCTCAATATAGAGGTACAAGACGTATCGCCTGATGGTTTCAGTATTACGAAAAAACCCGTTTCCTGGTTGTTGTCCCCATTATTATAAACGATCGGGACAGCAATTGCTGGAAACGTGATCAATTTAACACCTTGCCTGTTGACCGTAAAGAAAGATGCGCTACCAAAGTGGTAGAGACCCTGGCCACAGGCTGTTTCTTCCATAATACGAATCACGTCCCTCTGTTGCCGCAGAAACCGCCGAACCTGACAGCCTTCCGCTAAGAGTGGTAGGATGGTCGGTGGACGATAATTACGGTAACAAGCATGTTAGACAATATACTCAGAATTGCCACTCGCCAAAGTCCCCTTGCACTCTGGCAAGCACATTATGTTAAGCAGCGCCTGGAAGCCTTCCACCCGCAGCTCACCGTTGAGCTGGTGCCAATGGTCACGCGCGGCGACGTTTTGCTGGATACCCCGCTTGCCAAAGTGGGCGGTAAAGGACTGTTCGTTAAAGAGCTGGAGCTGGCAATGCTGGACGGGCGCGCGGACATCGCCGTGCACTCGCTTAAGGATGTCCCGGTGGAATTCCCTGAAGGTCTTGGGCTGGTCACCATCTGCGAGCGTGACGATCCCCGCGACGCCTTTGTCTCCAATCATTACCAAACGCTGGATGAGCTTCCGGCCGGCAGTATCGTGGGCACCTCAAGCCTGCGTCGCCAGTGCCAGATAGCCGAACAGCGTCCCGATTTAGTGATTCGCTCCCTGCGCGGCAATCTCGGTACCCGTTTGGGTAAGTTAGATAAGGGCGAATACGATGCCATTATTCTTGCCGTCGCCGGGCTAAACCGCCTTGAGATGCAGGATCGCATTCGCTACGCGCTGCCGCCGGAAGTGTCTCTGCCCGCCGTCGGTCAGGGCGCAGTTGGCATTGAATGCCGCCTGGACGATGAGCGCACCAAAGCGCTGCTGGCTCCGCTGAATCACCATGAAACCGCCATTCGCGTCAGCGCAGAACGCGCGATGAATATGCGCCTTGAAGGCGGCTGTCAGGTGCCAATCGGTAGCTATGCCGAGCTGAAAGATAATGAACTCTGGCTTCGCGCATTAGTCGGCGCGCCTGACGGTTCCGTGATGGTACGCGGCGAACGCCGTGGTAAACCGGAAGATGCCGTAGCCATGGGCGTTTCACTGGCGGAAGAGCTGCTGGATAACGGTGCTCGCGAGATCCTCGCTGACGTTTATGATGGAGATGCTCCCGCATGACGATCCTTGTCACCCGCCCCTCCCCTGCCGGGGAAGAGTTAGTGAGCCGTCTGCGCGCACTCGGGCAGGTGGCGTATAGCTTCCCGCTTATCGAGTTCTCGCCCGGTCGGCAGCTGTCACAGCTTCCGGCCCAGCTTGCGGCGCTTGCGCCCGGCGATCTGGTCTTTGTTCTTTCGCAGCACGTGATTGACTATGCCGCCCCTCTTTTGCGCCGCAGCGGCATCCCCTGGCCGGATAAACTAAGCTGGTTTGCCATAGGCCGGACAACCGCGCTGGCTTTTCATACCGTCAGCCATATTCCCGTTCGTTACCCACAAGATCGGGAAACCAGCGAAGTCTTGCTACAATTACCTGAATTACAGAATGTTGCCGGCAAACGCGCGTTAATTTTACGTGGAAACGGCGGGCGTGAACTGCTGGGTGAAACGCTCGAGGCGCGAGGCGCTGAGGTCAGCTTCTGTGAGTGTTATCAGCGAAGCGCTATTATTTACGATGGAATAGAAGAAGCTAACCGCTGGCATGCGCGAGGGATCTCGACGCTGGTGGTCACCAGCGGTGAAATGCTGCAGCAGCTGTACACGCTAACGCCCGACTGGTATCGCGAAAACTGGCTACTTCGCTGCCGGTTGCTGGTTGTCAGCGAGCGCTTAGCGGACCTTGCCCGGGAAATGGGCTGGCAGAATATTCGGGTCGCCGCGAATGCGGACAATGACGCGCTGCTACGTGCGTTACAACACACCTAACAATAACAGGACGCCACAATGACGGAACAAAATAACTCCTCCGCCATGGTTGAGGAAACCACACCCGCGGTGGAGACGCCATCGCAGCCCGAGCCAGCGACGAAGAAAAATCGTTCCGGCGTGGCGGGTATCGCGCTGGGAGCGATTGCCATTGCGATTGCTCTGGCGTTAGGCGGCGGGCTTTATAGCTATGGCAAACATCAGGTATCAACCCAGACGGCGACCAGCGATGCGCTGGCTAATCAGCTGATTGCCCTGCAGAAGCAGCAGGAAACGCAGAAGAGCGAATTTGATGCCACGCTGAAACAGCAGGCTACCGCACTCAGCGATGCCAATAAGCAGCAGGCAGCCCTGGCGCACCAGTTAGATGAAGTGCAGCAAAAGGTCGCGACAATTTCCGGCAGTGACTCGAAAACCTGGCTGCTGGCACAGGCTGACTTCCTCGTGAAGCTTGCGGGCCGTAAGCTGTGGAGCGATCAGGACGTTACAACAGCCGCGGCGCTGTTAAAAAGCGCCGATGCCAGCCTGGCCGATATGAACGACCCGAGCCTAATCACCGCTCGCCGCGCGCTAACGGATGATATTTCAACGCTGTCTACGGTGACCCAGGTCGACTACGACGGGATTATTCTCAAGCTGAATCAGCTCTCTAACGGCCTGGATAACCTGCGTCTTGCCGATAACGACAGCGATGATTCACCGATGGATTCTGACAGCGGCGAGCTGTCAGGCACGATTACCGAATGGCGTCAGAACCTGGTAAAAAGCTGGCATAGCTTTATGGATAGCTTTATCACTATCCGCCGCCGCGATGAAACTGCAGTGCCGCTGCTGGCACCGAATCAGGATATTTACCTGCGCGAAAATATTCGCTCCCGTCTGCTGGTCGCCGCGCAGGCTGTACCACGCCATCAGGAAGATACCTACAAGCAGGCCCTGGACAATGTGTCTACCTGGGTGCGTGCCTATTACGATACGAATGATTCAGCCACCAAAGCATTCCTTGAAGAGCTTGATGGCCTGAGCCAGCAAAGCATCCATATGGATATCCCGCAAACGCTGCAAAGCCAGGCGCTGCTGGAAAAACTGATGCAAACCCGAGTACGCAATTTACTTGCCCAGCCGGCAAGCCCTGCGATCGATAACGCACAGCCAGAGGCAGCGCCAGCACAACCTGCGCCTGCCGCAGGCCAGGGGGAATAAGCATGATTAAAGTCTTATTGCTCTTCCTGCTGCTGATTGCAGGCATCGTTCTGGGCCCAATACTGGCAGGTCACCAGGGTTACGTATTAATCCAGACCGACAACTACAACGTTGAAACCAGCGTAACCGGCCTGGTCATTATTCTGATCCTGACGATGGTGGTGCTGTTTGCTATCGAATGGGTATTGCGCCGTATTTTCCGTACCGGTGCCCGTACCCGCGGTTGGTTCCTGGGCCGCAAGCGCAGCCGTGCCCGTAAGCAAACTAAAGCCGCACTGCTAAAACTGGCCGAAGGCGATTATCAGCAGGTTGAGAAGCTGATGAGCAAGAATGCCGACCACGCTGAACAGCCGGTGGTGAACTATCTGCTTGCCGCAGAGGCAGCTCAACAGCGCGGCGATGAGATTCGCGCCAATCAGCATCTTGAGCGCGCGGCCGAACTGGCGGATAACGATCAGCTCCCGGTCGAAATCACACGCGTTCGTTTGCAGCTGGCACGTAATGAAAACCACGCGGCACGCCACGGCATTGATAAGCTTCTGGAGGTCGCACCTCGCCATCCTGAAGTCCTTCGTCTGGCCGAGCAGGCTTATTTGAGAACCGGCGCGTGGAGTTCGCTGCTGGATATTCTACCCGCAATGGAGAAAGTGCAGATCGGCGATGAAGCCCACCGTGAAGTACTCCAGCAGCAGGCCTGGATCGGGCTCATGGATCAGGCGATGGCCGATCAGGGCAACGATGGCCTGAAGGCCTGGTGGCGGAATCAAAGTCGGAAAACGCGTCACCAGACAACGCTGCAGGTGGCAATGGCCGAACATCTCATCGAGTGCGACGATCATGATGCCGCGCAGGAGATAATCATCGACGGGCTGAAGCGCCAGTACGACGATCGCCTGGTGTTATTGATGCCGCGCCTGAAGTCGGGTAATCCGGAGCAGTTAGAGAAAGTCCTGCGTCAGCAGATCAAAACTCAGGGCGATCGTCCTCTGCTGCAAAGCACGCTGGGACAGTTGCTGATGAAACATGGCGAATGGCAGCAGGCAAGCGACGCATTCCGTGAGGCCATTAAGCAACGTCCGGATGCTTATGATTACGCCTGGCTGGCAGATTCTCTCGATAAACTGCACAAACCTGAAGAAGCGGCAACCATGCGCCGTGATGGCCTGCTGCTGACCCTGCAGAGCAATTCCAATCCATAATTTAAGGCGGCATTCTGCCGCCTTCCCTTTCCTGCACGCAAAAAAAAACACCTGCCATAAGGCAGGTGTTAAAACAGGTCTGTTTGACAACTAAGTGGTGCTTCACTCAACGTTATGTCCATGGTGTTGGATGAGACCCCATCGGGGCGACATCTGTCGGTGGACGATAAGCACCGTAATCGGCTCTGCGTCATTCCTGGGTTTATGAAGCCTAAGCGAACATAAGAAGTGGAATGAGCATCTACGAATTTATTATTGCACAATGCATGCCAGGTTTGCATTTAGAAACTAAGCCAACCGCTAATATTAGTAGTTTCATAGTATTAGCATAACCGAAGTAACCCTTTCAGATGCCCCGGCATTCCCTTCATCACGAAAAGCTTTTGTCTCCTTAAGGAGACGAGTTAGCGCTTTATTTATAAATTACTTTAAAAACAAAGAACTATATGTCTCCATTTAGAGACATGAAATGACCCTCCTGTCGTGTCTGGGCGACAGTAACGACAGATAGCAACATCAAGGCTCAAAAGGCAGGGTTGGGGTATCTGGCATTAATGAGGGCGGGGGGATGGGTAGAACGCGAAAAAGCAAAAAGGCCAGCTCGAAAGCTGGCCTTTTCTAAAGTGGTCGGCGAGAGAGGATTATTCCCCTGCGGGCCGTTGCTAAAGCAACGTTGTCTCGCTACGCTCGGCTCAAACCTCCTTCGGAGGTTCTCATCCTCTTTGAGCTTCAGATGCAAAAAGGCCAGCTCGAAAGCTGGCCTTTTCTAAAGTGGTCGGCGAGAGAGGATTATTCCCCTGCGGGCCGTTGCTAAAGCAACGTTGTCTCGCTGCGCTCGGCTCAAACCTCCTTCGGAGGTTCTCATCCTCTTTAAGCTTCAGATGCAAAAAGGCCAGCTCGAAAGCTGGCCTTTTCTAAGGTGGTCGGCGAGAGAGGATTCGAACCTCCGACCCACTGGTCCCAAACCAGTTGCGCTACCAAGCTGCGCTACTCGCCGAAATACTGCTCTTACTGCGGCCTTCAACGTGCCTGTGACCTTTTACGGTTCGGTGTTGAAAGCAAAAACCCTTCTTCAGAAGGGCTTTTTAAAATTGGTCGGCGAGAGAGGATTCGAACCTCCGACCCACTGGTCCCAAACCAGTTGCGCTACCAAGCTGCGCTACTCGCCGAAATACTGCTTTTACTGCTGATTAATTTAGGTGTGGTGCGAAGAGAGGGACTTGAACCCTCACGTCCGTAAGAACACTAACACCTGAAGCTAGCGCGTCTACCAATTCCGCCACCTTCGCATACATCTAAATTAATGGGGTGGCTAATGGGACTCGAACCCACGACAACTGGAATCACAATCCAGGGCTCTACCAACTGAGCTATAGCCACCACTGTAAAACTTTCACGCGGTACATAATACCACCGCAGCTCTAGCGCCATTATAAATGGTGCGCCCGACAGGATTCGAACCTGAGACCTCTGCCTCCGGAGGGCAGCGCTCTATCCAGCTGAGCTACGGGCGCGTAGCGCCGTTGCGGGGTCGGATAATACGGGCTTCGTGCTCAGCTGTCTAGTGGTTATTTCAATAAAATACGCGCAAAACTGCGCGTTTGGTTATGCTTTGCGCATCCTGATGCTTATCCGTTCAGTTTTTCACTGGCGGCGTACTTATTCAGGCCAAATACCTTATAAACCAACGTCACGGCAGCCAGGAAAATCACCCCAACCGTCAGCGACATCCTCGTGTCTTCATTCAGCCCCATGCCCACCAGAACGCACACAAGGAAGGCCATGGTCAGGTAGTTCGCCCACGGGAATAAAATGGAGCGGAACGGATGGCTGGCGATAGCCTCACGGTGCGCCTTACGGAAGCGAACCTGGCTAATCAGAATCACAAACCACGGCACCATCCCGGGCAATACGCTGGCGCTGTAGACGTAAACGAAGACGCGCTGCGGATTAGGAATGATGTAGTTGAGGCAGGAGCCAAGCAGCAAAATAACGATAGAAATAGCGACGCCCACAACCGGCACGCCACTGCGTGAAACGGTGGCCATTTTAGCCGGAAGCTGACGGTTTTTGGCAAGGGCATACAGCATGCGCCCGCAGCTGTACATGCCGCTGTTACAGCCGGACAGTGCCGCCGTCAGAACAACGAAGTTAATAATTCCTGCCGCCGCCGTAATACCAATCTTCGCAAAGGTCAGCACAAACGGACTGCCGGTGGTGCCAATCTGGTTCCATGGGAAGATAGTCACGATAACGAAAATCGCCCCCACATAGAAAATCAGAATACGCCACAGCACTTTACCCACGGCGCTACGCAAGGTGACCTGCGGGTTTTTCGCTTCACCGGCAGTAATACCGATAAGCTCCACGCCTTGATAAGACGCCACGACAATACACAACGCGGTCAGGAAACCTTTCCAGCCGCCGGCAAAGAAGCCGCCGTGCTCGGTCAGGTTGCTAAAGCCTATCGCCTGCCCATGGTTGCCAAAACCGAAAAAGATAACGCCAAGGCCAACGACGATCATCACGATGATGGTGGTGACTTTAATCATCGCAAACCAGAATTCTATTTCACCGTATAAACGCACCGCGGCCAGGTTCGCTAGCGCCACAAGCCCGACGGCAAAAATGGCCGGCAGCCACTGGGGCAGATCCGGGAACCAGTATTGAACATAAACGCCAATTGCCGTTATTTCGGAGATGCCGACCGCCATCCACATAAACCAGTACGACCACGCCGTAAGGTAACCGAAAAAGGGGCTCATATAGCGGTGCGCGTAGACGGCAAAAGAACCGGCTACGGGCTCAAGGAATAACATCTCCCCCATTGAACGCATAATGAAGAACACGAACAGGCCCGCAACAATGTACGCCAGCAATACCGACGGCCCGGCCCATTTTAGGGTACTGGCGGCGCCCATAAACAGGCCAACACCAATGGTCCCTCCCAGGGCGATAAGTTCGATGTGTCGAGCTTCCAGCCCGCGCTGCAGCTCTGCTTTTTTCTCTGCCATAAATCCTCTGTATTGTGTTTGCTTTTACTCCGGTTTTTACCGGTTATTGTGTTTGGTTGTTGCCAGGCTCAATAACAGGCCATGCAGCGTCGGCAAGCGATTTGCTGGCGCAACATCACTACGGCACTGCATCGAGTGGGCGCAATGGTTCCGTATTTTTTACAAAATTACAAATAACTGCGTAACAAACTGGCCTAAGTCTGGTGGGAAATTGCGCAGAGAAAGCAAAACGCGCCCGGATGAGCGCGTTGGAAGATTTATAGCTTGCCGGTCAAATGCCAGCGCTGATAGCGCAGCAGCCGCAGCTGCCGTTTAATGCGGGTCGGCTGTGAAAGCAGGCGATATAGCCACTCCAGGCCGAGATTTTGCCAGACCTTTGGCGCTCGCTTTACGCGCCCGGTAAAGACGTCATACGTGCCGCCAACGCCCATATAAAGCGCCTGAGGATGCACTTTTCGGCACGCCTGCATCAGGATCTCCTGGCGCGGAGATCCCATCGCCACCGTGACAATCGCGGCACCGCTATCACGAATGCGCTCAAACAATGCCTGCCGCTGCTCGTCCGTAAAATATCCATCCTGACTGCCGACGATATTGACCTGCCAAAGCTGGCGTAATTTAGCCTCAGTCTGGGCCAGAACCTCGGGCTTTCCGCCGACCAAAAACACCGGAGTACCTTCCTGACCGGCCCGCTGCATCAAGGCCTCCCACAGATCGGCACCGGCTACGCGGTTCACTACGGCCTCTGGGTATTTTTTACGGATGGAGCGAACAACGCTGATTCCGTCGGCATATTTATATTCCGCCGCGGCAATAAGGCCACGGATTTGCTCATCATCTTCGGCCGTAAGGACTTTTTCGGCATTGATTGCCACTAACGTGCCCTGACGCAAGTTGCCCCCCGCATAGAGATAATCCAGCGCATGCTGCATATCTCGCCACCCCAGCAGGTTCAGGCCACGGATGTTATAGGAAGGGGCTTCAGTAGAGTTGTTCATGAATATCCTTGTCATGCATTTTGCGTGTCGGCAGCAGGAGCAGGCACGCGACGCAGGCGCTGATGAATAAGCCCTGCGCTTTCAAAAAGCCAGTAAAGTAGTTTTGCCACGACCAGGCAGGCGCCAAAAATGACGAGGAAGAACACCACCCGTGAGACAAAGGAGTCCAGCCCCTCACGGGCCAGAACGATCATATTGAAAATCGCGCCAAAGCAGAACGCGTAGATTATCGCGGCTTTATAGCGGTTGCTTTCCCCGTTCGCCAGCTCATAGAGCCAGTCAAACCATTTGATAATCAGCCCGACGACAACCGCGCCCAGAGGAATAAACCACACGCCTCCCATCACCACCAGCGAGCCAATCAACGTTGGGGAAATCGCCAGTCCCGAATGGTTGTTCAGCACCTGCCAGGTGAAGTAGTTCGCGGTATTAAGCACCGTTCCCGGGCGATCTGGCCATACCCAGCTTGGGATGAAGACATAGAAATCGCGAATAATCGGCGCCAGCCCCTGGAACTCGATCTTGTCGTAGTTTTGCAGCAGCAGGCCAAGGTTTTCCCACGGAGAGAACGTATCGCGAGTCAGATAAAGGAAGGTATAAAACGCCTCGTCCCCGCTGACGCTCAGGCCATAACGCTTCAGCGCCAGCCAGAACATCCCAACAATTCCCAGCACGCCAGCAGCAGCCAGCATCCAAAGCGTGATCCAGCCGCGAATAATGCCGATGAACAAGAAGATGGCAAAGGCGATGATGATATTAGCGCGCGTCCCGCCAACAATCATGTACGTCAGCAGGCCGAAGGCAACGGTGCTAACCAGGAAGAAGATCCAGGCCCGGCTGTCCTGACGCAGGAAGTACACCACCAGCATCGCTGGAATAAAGAAATAGAAGAAGCGCTTGAGCGCTACGCCTGACACTTCACTGGAGAAAATTTGGCTGTACGAATGCAGCTTAAACAGCAGGAAGCCATTATGGGCGAAGAAAATGCCGACGCTGACCAACGCCACCAGCACCAGCATCAGCCAGGTCAGGTGCGTCTCCACCCGGTTCATGGTAAACAACGGCCGCCGCGCTTTATGCTCAACCTTCGCCCTGAGCCGAGTTTTATAGGTCACATAATAAATGCCGTAGAAGCAGGCTGCCGCAAGCTGAGCCTGCAACAGCACGTCTGCCGGCACCACCGATACGCCAAAACGGAACACCAGGGTACAGGTAAACGGAAAGCCGAAGAAAAAGGTCAGCAGATAAAGCAGCGAAAAGAAGACGTTGAAGTTAAACCGCACGCGGCGAAACTCCTGATACGTCAGCAGCCCGATAAACCCGACCGACAGGAACCAGACGACAAATAACCCGCCAAATTGCGCCAGACTCATTTTTGCTCTCCTGCCGCGATGCTCAACGCGTGATGCCACCCATCGATATAGTTAGGGTTAAAGAAAGCGATGTTTTGTTTATCCAGTAAGCGTAGCTGGCGCTGAGCTTCCCGCACGGTCGCTTCATCAAGCACATCCCCGGTAAATAGTACCGGAACATGCTGCTCGACCATATCCTGCCAGAACGGATTTTTGCGGTTCAGCACGCAGGGGATCCCAGCCTGAATCAGCAGGCACAGCGTGCCAATACCCTGCTGGCGTTCAAAAATAAAATAGCCGAGATCGCACCGGCGCAGCAGTGCCAGGTATTCATTGAATTCAATTTTTTCCGTCAGTAGCTGGAGGTTTTCCGGGCTAAACAACGCGCGGCCGGCCTGTTGCACCTCAGCAATATAAGCTTCGTTATTCGCCGGATAGCCCATCGGCACGACAACGCGAACCGTGTCGCCAAACTGCTGGTGAATGGCCTTCAACGCATCAACATGCTGATTACTGCGATCGCCGGAATTCCCCACCAGCAACGTTAGCTTCTCGCTATGTTGTCGATCGGCCGCCATTGTATTGAGGCTCGGATCCATGCGGGTTGGGAAATACAACAGTTCACCCGGCACACGTGGATGACGCTGATGGAAATAGCTTAAATCCCCACGCGTAGCAAAAACGCGTCCCACGCGCCCCTGGGCAAACCGGCGCAGCCGGTAAAACAGACGGAACTTAATGCTGCGCGAAACCTCATACAGGTCCGCACCCCAGATATGCCAGTTCATCTGCTCAGGCTTCAGGCCACCGGTTAACAACGCAACCCAAAGGCTGCTGTTAAACTGTCCGTGGAAAAAGAAACGTTGCTGCCGGTTCGCTCGGGCTTTAGCCAGAACTTCAGCGGCAATAGCCTGCTTCGAAGGGCAAAGCGTGATCGACAGCGCCGGAAAAGCGGACAACAGGGATTGATCCCCGGACACCACGATAAATTCTCGGGCATGGGGAGTCGTGGCGGCCAGAACGTCGCTAAAGAAACGCAATACCGTCTGATTATGATGCGGGATATCAGATCCCAATACGTGAATCAGTGTTGTCATGCTCGTCTACGATAAATAAGGAAAACGCCACAGCAGAGCGCAAAATAAACAATATAGGTTGCCATGTAGGCCTGGGCCGCACCCAGCGCACCGTGGGCCGGGATCAGCCAGCGTGAGAAGCCGGTTAACAGGGCAAACTGACTGATTTCAGTCAAAATATAAAAACGCAGTGACGCCTTAGCGATGACCAGATAGCCAAACACGTAGGCACCCACTTTCAATACGTCGCCGACAAGCTGCCAGGCAAACAAATCGCGCATGGCGACGAACTTGGGTGAAAACAGCAGCCAGATAGCAAAATCGCGCAGCAGCCAAACCGTCAGGCTTGCCGCCGCCACCGCGGGCAGAACAAACTTTAACGAGCGCACGATTTCCCGCGTAATGGCACTTTTTTCCTTCAGGCGGGCAAGCGTGGGCAGCAGATAAACGCTAAAAGACGCCGTAATAAACTGCAAATAAGCATCTGAAATACTGCTTACCCCTTGCCAGATACCGACTTCGTCCCAGCTGTAGTGCGCCGCCAGAAGGTTTCGCATCATCACATAGGCCACGGGGAGCGTGACTGAGGTGATCAGCGCCATAATAGTAAACTTACCAAGATGGCTGGCCAGCAGCTTATCCCAGCTCGGTTTCAGATAGCTCAACGGAACGTGTTCACGCCTGACGAGCATGATGACCGCAGGGATAACGAGCAATGCAGGCACCAAAGCCAGGCCTAACAACGCCCCCTGATAACCGCCAAAATGATAGCAGGCATAATAAGCCAGCACGCCGATGACGCTGCCGGTAATCAATGCAAGAGCGTTACCTGCGGCGTCACGAAAACCCTTCATGACGGCCAGCGACAGGTTTGCCCATGCAATCCCCATCTGGACCAATGCCACCAGACGCACCAAATTCTGGTAATCAGCATGGCCGAATAGCCCGACGCTGATTGGCCGCGCGGCCAGGACAAAAATCACCGCCAGCAGCGAAGAAAAGCCCAGCACCATCGCCGAGGATGTGCCGAGCACCCGCTTCAGCTGGTCCGGGTTGTCATGATGCTCCGCAACGTATTTGGTGACGCCGTTAAATATACCCGCCCCGGCAAGCACGCCCAGTACGGTAATCATTTGGCGGAAGTTACCGGCCAGCCCCACGCCAGAAGGGCCAAAAGCAACGGCCAGCATTTTGACTACCAGTAAACCGGCACCAATTTTTACCAGCGTGGACCCTGCGGTCCACACTGAAGCTTTAGCTAACGACATATCAGGCGAAGTAGCTTTGCAGCGTATTGATGACGGTGCGTTGGTTCACCGGCGACAGGTTATAGAACAGCGGCAGACGCAGCAGGCGCTCGCTTTCGCGGGTCGTGAAGCGGTCTTCCCCGTGGAAGCGACCAAACTTCTCACCCGCCGGGCAGGTATGCAGCGGAATATAGTGGAAGACCGCCATGATCTCCGCCTCTTTCAGGTATGAAATCAGCGCGCTGCGGTCCTCAATATTGCGCAGTTTGATGTAAAACATATGGGCGTTCTGCACGCAGTTTTCAGGAATAGCCGGCAGCTCTATGCGCCCGGCTTTTGCCAACGGTGCGAGGGCATCATGATAGGTTTGCCACAGCTTCAGGCGCTGATGGTTAATCTTCTCTGCCGCCTCCAGCTGTGCCCAAAGATAAGCGGCCTGCAAATCTGCCATCAGGTAGCTTGAACCGATATCACGCCAGGTATACTTATCCACCTGCCCACGGAAGAATTGGCTGCGGTTGGTGCCTTTTTCACGAACGATTTCCGCACGCTCAATCAGCGCAGGATCGTTAACCAGCGTCGCGCCACCCTCACCGCCCGCGGTGTAGTTTTTGGTTTCATGAAAACTAAAACAACCGATGTGCCCAATAGAACCTAACGCACGGCCTTTATAAGTGGACATCACACCCTGCGCGGCATCTTCCACCACGAAAAGGTTATGTTTTTTCGCGATAGCCATAATGACGTCCATTTCACAGGCTACGCCCGCGTAATG
The DNA here is from genome assembly GCF_013386425.1 of Cedecea sp. P7760. Classification (NCBI taxonomy): domain Bacteria; kingdom Pseudomonadati; phylum Pseudomonadota; class Gammaproteobacteria; order Enterobacterales; family Enterobacteriaceae; genus Cedecea; species Cedecea sp. P7760. Next base: position 56,347 of record NZ_JACARU010000021.1, read on the forward strand.
CACCGGCACGATGGCGCGTGTTTTTTCGGTGATAGCCGCTTCAATTTTGGTTTCGTCGATGTTCATGGTGTCAGGACGCACGTCCACAAACACAATGACCGCCCCCCGAAGCACGAAAGCATTAGCCGTCGAAACAAAGGTGTAGCTCGGCATAATCACTTCATCGCCAGGCTTGATATCCAGCAGGATAGCGGCCATTTCCAGCGACGCGGTACAGGACGGCGTGAGCAGAACTTTCTTGCTGCCAAAACGCTGTTCCATCCACTGCTGGCAGCGGCGGGTGAAACCACCGTCTCCGCACAGTTTGCCGCTGCCCATGGCAGCCTGCATGTATTCGAGTTCTGTACCGACGACCGGCGGAGCGTTAAATGGGATCATTTTTTTCACCTGTATAACCAGAAGGCGGTGCTTTCTATCGTGGCACCACTTTTAATATAGCGACGCAGCGCGGCGGTATTGCTCACCTGAGTCGCTACACGCAGGGTTTGCAAGCCACGCTGTATACACCAGTCTTGTGCCGCAGCCATCAGTTCTTCACCTACGCCTCGCCCTGCAAGCAGGCCAATTCGGGCCTCGACGTCATTGAGCTGCCGCAGGGTCACAAAGCCCTGATTCTCGCCGCAACGTTTGAGCAGCAGGCACTGATGATCAAAGGTGCCGAGCACGGCATTTTCAATCCACTGGGCGTAGAAACGGCCACTGTCGCCGTCCTTGTACCACGGTGTGCGAAAACGACTTTGCGTAAAGACCTGCGAGGCCGCCAGGCGAAGCGCGGGAATATCTTCGGGCTGCGCGATATCGACAGAAATAACTGCATTTTGCGTGCCAGGACAAAGCACCAGGTCAACTTCGCCTTCAACAAGCTGGAAACCAAATCGCTGAAGGCCATCCAGCCAGTCGGTACGATGCGTTGGAATTTTGGCCTGGACCCTGGACCAGTCACGTAGCTGTTCTTCCCGCAGCGCAGGAGCGTCTTCAGAAAAACGGACCGCGCTGCTGTTCACCTCAAAGAAGCGGTTTTCCCAGTCCAGCGGAGTCAGGGTTGCCTTAATCAGGCTCATCGCCGCCTACCGCCAAACGCCTTTGGTGTCGATAATCCACGGCTGACGCACGTTCTCAGCAGGAATAGCCTTAAACTCTTTATGATCGACCAGCATGACCAGCACGTCGGCCTTCTCAAGCGCGGCATCCACAGAAGTGAGTTCGCAGCGATCGGCAAGTTTCGTCGGCAGCGAGTGAATGTTCGGTTCAACGACTAGCGTTTTACCGCTATGCCATTCGGCCAGCAGTTCAGCAATTTCCATTGCCGGGCTTTCGCGTAAGTCGTCGATATTGGGCTTAAAGGCGAGGCCAAAGCAGGCAATCGTTAACTCACTGGCACGGCGGCCTGTTTCAGAAAGACAGTCGGCAATGGCGGCTTTAACCTGGCTAATCACCCACAGCGGCTTGCCGTCATTGACCTCACGAGCGGTGCGAATAAGGCGAGCTTGTTCAGGGTTCTGCGAAACGATAAACCATGGGTCTACCGCGATGCAGTGCCCTCCGACGCCCGGCCCCGGCTGCAGAACATTTACGCGAGGATGGCGATTGGCCAGACGAATCAGTTCCCAGACGTTGATCCCCTGATCGGCACAGATCAGCGATAATTCATTGGCGAATGCGATATTAACGTCGCGGAAGCTGTTTTCCGTCAGCTTGCACATTTCGGCAGTGCGGGCGTTGGTGATAACGCATTCCCCTTCAAGAAAAATGCTGTAAAGCTCGCTGGCACGTGCGGAACAGACAGGCGTCATGCCGCCCACAACGCGATCGTTTTTAATCAGCTCAACCATGACCTGACCCGGTAAAACTCGCTCCGGGCAATAGGCGATATTGATATCCGCCTGTTCTCCCACCTGGTGAGGGAAGCTCAAATCCGGGCGCAGGGCAGCCAGCCACTCGGCCATTTGCTCGGTCGCGCCAACGGGAGAGGTCGACTCCAGCACCACCAGGGCGCCTTTTTTGAGCACCGGGGCAATGGACTCTGCGGCAGCTTTCACATAAACCATGTCCGGTTCATGATCGCCTTTAAAAGGAGTTGGTACGGCAATCAGATAAGCATCAGCCTCAACGGGCTGTACGGTAGCGCTCAGGAATCCATCCTCAACGGCGGATTTCACCACTTTATCTAAATCAGGTTCGACAATGTGAATTTCACCACGATTAATGGTGTCCACCGCCCGCTGATTAATATCCACACCGATGACTTTCCGTTGACGGGAAGCAAATGCGGCAGCGGTTGGTAAGCCGATATAGCCAAGGCCAATGACGGAGATGGTGGAAAAATTCATAATTTCACCTGATTTTGTTTTAAGGCATTCAAAATTCGGCTGCAAGCCTCGCCGTCACCGTAAGGGTTATGGGCGCGGCTCATCGCATTATATTCTTGCTCATCACGGAGCAGTCGGGTGACTTCTGCCACAATTTTCTCTTCATCCGTCCCCACCAGGCGCACGGTCCCTGCAGCAACGGCTTCAGGACGCTCGGTAGTTTCACGCATCACCAAAACGGGCTTACCAAGGGAAGGGGCCTCTTCCTGGATTCCGCCGGAATCAGTCAGGATAAGCCAGGCATGATTCATGAGATAAACGAACGGCAGGTATTCCTGCGGCTCAATCAGAATCACGTTATCGACATGCCCCAGAATACGTCTGACTGGCTCACTGACGTTTGGATTCAGATGAACCGGATAAACTATCTGCACATCGCTGTTTTGGCTGGCGATTTTTGCCAGTGCATGGCAAATACGTTCGAAACCATCGCCAAAGCTTTCCCGGCGGTGGCCGGTGACCAGAATCATTTTTTTACTGGCATCAAGGAAGGGGTGGCGGGCCTCAATATCCTGACGCACAGAATCCTGAGCCAGGACGCGATCGCGTACGGAGATCAACGCGTCGATAACGGTATTGCCGGTGACGAAGATTTTTTGCTCGCTGATGTTTTCTTTTAGTAGATTCTGGCGCGAGTTTTCCGTTGGCGCGAAATGCCAGGAAGCAAGGTGTCCGGTTAAGGTACGGTTTGCTTCCTCCGGCCATGGAGAATAAAGATCGCCGGTGCGTAAGCCCGCCTCAACGTGGCCGACGGGGATCCGCTGGTAGAAAGCGGCAAGGCTGGCCGCAACGGTTGTGGTGGTATCGCCATGGACCAGAACGACATCCGGCTTAAAGGATTCCAGCACGGGCTTAAGCCCTTCCAGAATGCGGCAGGTAATTTCCGTCAAGCCCTGCCCCGGTTTCATAATATTTAAGTCGTAGTCTGGCGTAATGGAAAAGAGGTGTAATACCTGATCCAGCATCTCGCGATGCTGTGCCGTTACACATACTTTCGCGTCAAAAAACGCGTCTTTTGCCAACGCATCCACCAACGGGGCCATTTTTATAGCCTCCGGGCGCGTGCCAAAAACTGTTAATACTTTCACGGTGATTCTCTTATATTGAATTAGGCGGAGGCATTCCATCGCTCCTCCACCAGTAAAGGGCTTACGCGGCCTTTGGACGGCGAGCTAAGGCTACGCCAGCACCGATAAGCGCCCCAACCGCACCCCACATAATCAGCAAGAATGCACGACGAGGACTGTCGCGCTTAACCGGCTCTTCTGGCGTGCGTAAATAGCGGTAAGTTTGGAAACGAGTGTCGACCGTCGGCCCAACGTTTAACGTGTTTAACATCGCCCGATTCTGATCGTAGTCGATATCAAAATCAGGGCCGACGGCCTGAAGGCTTTCCAGCCTCGCCTGTAACATAGGGCGGCCCAGCATAAACATTTCTGAATCAGGAAGCTCTTCAGCGGGAACATTCGTTTCACTGCGGGTAATGTTTTGCTGTTGAGCTATTTTCAGCGCCTGCTCAACGCTTTTTATTTTGCGATCGTAAATGGACTGCGCAACGGCTTCCTGCCTTTTTACCTGTGCTTTCAGCTGGATGGTGCGTGCCGCCCAGGCGCCCGTGAGTTCTTCATTAAGATGGCTGGCTGCACGCTGGCTCGCAAAAGCAACGTATTGACGCAGAAGGTTATTGGCGTCCGCGGCGGTTTCAGCAACCAGCTTAACGCTATCGCTGATATTGCGAGCGCTGTCGCCAGAGGTGTACTGGATGTTATCGACAATTTCATCCAACAGCGCGGCATCGACTTTACTGTTCCCCACCTGACGCTGCTTGTAGTAATCCGTCTGTAGCCAAAAATCCCTGCGGGTGTCATAGGCCGAGAGCTGTACGACGAACTCTTTATAGGCTTCGTCCATCACCGAAGGCTGATCGGCCGTCGCCATATTGGATTTAACATCGAGGTTGCGCAGGAACTGCTGCTGGGAATAGTAGCCCCCCAACATATTGACCGTTGGGCGGTCAGTGATCGCCGTTGAACTCCACTCTTGTTTCGCTAAAAATGTATAAATCAGCGCAATAAGGGCAAATACAAAGGCAATTCCGATAATCCAGAATTTGCCCTGCCACAGCGTGCGAAACAAACCACGAATATCCAGCTCGTTTTCTACTGCCGGGTAACTGCCTGGCACGTTGTCTTTCATCGCTTCCCCAATTCAAGTCAGACTAGATGTTTACGTTGTTGTTTCTGCGAATGCGACGTTTATGGCGTCTGATAAAGCGAGCGACTTTCCAGGCTCGTTTAATACAAAAATCGTATAGTACAAATGCAAGCAAGAACAATGCCAACATTACCCACTCAGGGATAAAGTGCAGATATTCAGCGGCAACGCCAACGGCAGCAAGCAGCGCTGCGGCAAGCGTAATCAGGACAAAGGCCTGCCGTGAAGTAAAACCAGCCCGCATGATCAAATGATGAATGTGCTGGCGGTCTGGAGAGAATGGGCTCATACCCTTACGTAAACGACGATACATAATTGCAATCATATCCATCAGGGGAATCGCAATGATCCATAGCGCAGTCACTGGGCTTATTGGGTGTGTTTGTCCCTGAGTCGTCTCCAGCAGGATCCAGATAATCGTAAAACCGATTAACGTACTGCCGGCATCCCCCATAAAGACTTTATAGCGGCGTCCAAGCACACCCAGGTTAAGAAGGATGTATGGCAAGATGGCAACGATCATCGCAAAACACCACATCGCGAGACTGTACTGACCATCAAAGAATAGAATAATACCAATCGCAGCAAACGAAACGGATGAGAGTCCCCCCAGCAGACCATCAATCCCATCAACCATATTGAATGCGTTGATCGCCGCCCACACGGCAAACAGCGTCAGGAAATAGCCAAAGGGGCCTAGTACCAGTTCCCATGAACCAAATATATAGCCCAAACTACTAAGATGCAGATTGCCATAGAACATCATTACGATGCCAATAAGTGCCTGTATTGACGCTCGAATCTTCACTCTTACATCAAAACGGTCATCAAGTGCACCGATCAGAACAAGCACGCCCGCGCAGGTTAAATAAAGCCAGCCGTGTGGGATGTAGTACTTTCCGAGGATGAAAGAAAAGCAAATACCAGCGTAAACAGAGATCCCACCAACCAGGGGAATCAACCCTTGGTGACGTTTACGGAAATTCGGTTTATCAACAAGGCCGATTCTCTTCGCTACCTTACGAGCAATGAATAGAAAGGCGGTAGTAAAGATGAAAATTAGTAGTAAGTCAGTTCCGGCGGTGACTAAATTCACAGTGAAAGGTCTCTGCAAGATTTATGGGCAAAGTCAGCATAGTAGAAATATGCAACTGTCCCGAAGAGATTAAACATAATTCCTCCCTGAACAAACTGTTAGCGATGGACTGCTTCCATGGCAAAAGGAATTTTGAAAAGATAACGATAGCGAATACATTCATCGTATGTATATCGTATCTAGCAGAAAAGAAAAACGCCACGACTAAGCGTGGCGTTCCCCGAGTTTTTGTTGCTTACGAGCGCTTCATCATGTCGAAGAAGTCATCGTTGGTTTTGGTCATCGCCAACTTGTTGATGAGGAATTCCATGGCATCAATTTCGCCCATCGGGTGAATGATTTTGCGCAGGATCCACATTTTCTGCAGCTCTTCCTGGGTAGTAAGCAGCTCTTCTTTACGGGTACCGGAACGATTGTAGTCGATTGCCGGGAAGACGCGTTTTTCTGCGATCTTACGGGACAGGTGCAGCTCCATGTTACCGGTGCCTTTAAACTCTTCGTAGATAACTTCATCCATTTTAGAGCCGGTATCGATAAGCGCGGTGGCGATAATGGTCAGGCTGCCGCCCTCTTCCACGTTACGTGCAGCACCGAAGAAGCGTTTTGGACGGTGCAGGGCGTTTGCGTCCACACCACCGGTCAGTACTTTACCGGAAGCCGGTACTACGGTGTTGTAGGCACGCGCCAGACGAGTGATGGAGTCGAGCAGGATGATAACGTCTTTCTTGTGCTCAACCAGACGTTTCGCCTTCTCAATAACCATTTCGGCGACCTGCACGTGGCGGGAAGCTGGCTCGTCAAAGGTAGAGGCAACCACTTCACCCTTAACCAGACGCTGCATCTCGGTCACTTCTTCCGGACGTTCGTCGATCAGCAGTACCATCAGTACGCAATCAGGGTGGTTGTAGGCGATGCTCTGAGCGATGTTCTGCAACAGCATGGTTTTACCGGCTTTTGGCGGTGCCACGATAAGGCCACGCTGACCACGGCCGATTGGCGATGCCAGATCGAGTACGCGAGCGGTTAAATCTTCGGTAGAACCGTTACCACGCTCCATACGCAGACGAGAGTTTGCGTGCAGCGGGGTTAAGTTTTCGAACAGGATCTTGCTACGGGCGTTTTCCGGCTTGTCGTAGTTAACTTCGTTAACCTTCAGCAGCGCAAAGTAGCGTTCGCCTTCTTTCGGCGGACGAATCTTACCGGAGATGGTATCCCCTGTGCGAAGGTTGAAACGGCGGATTTGGCTGGGAGAAACGTAGATGTCATCGGGACCGGCGAGGTAGGAGCTGTCTGCAGAGCGGAGGAAACCAAATCCATCCTGCAGTATCTCCAGCACACCGTCACCAAAGATATCTTCGCCACTCTTAGCGTGTTGCTTCAGGATGGAGAAAATGATGTCCTGCTTGCGCATGCGGGCTTGGTTTTCCAGCCCCATATTTTCGCCGAGAGTAATCAGCTCAGAAACCGGCGTATTCTTTAATTCGGTAAGATTCATAATGGTGGGTTCTTAAACTCGGGGGAAATCTCGAACTTAGTTTCGTGAATGGTATGGCAGGGTCATCCGTGCCTGTTTAATGGCTACCACACATGTCCGATCGCTGCCTGGTCATAGGAAATACGCAGAACTGAAACGACAAGACGGAATGGGTGATAAGCCCGAATTCGGTTATGCGTCCGTTGTGATTGCTGTAAAAGAGAGTGTATTTGACAGCGAACGGGAAGCATTAAGGTAATACAAAGATTCAAACTTAAGGGCAAGTTCAAAGCGAAGTCATAGGGAAGGTGCGAACAAGT